>JAZQKG010000062.1:0-25955 GCA_045542035.1 Eubacteriales bacterium
AGGGCGGTTTCCTGCCATCTGAAGTCTTTTCATAAGGCAAGGCGCCATAAAGTGTCCGACGTGAAGACTGTCTGCCGTCGGGTCAAAGCCGATGTAAAACGTGGCTTTTCCGTTGTTGACGAGGTCTTTAATTTCAGCCTCGTCAGTTACCTGCGCTATCAATCCGCGGGCAACAAGCTCTTCGTAAATTTTCATAGTTTATTTTCCCTTTTCTTTAATATTACAAAATAAAAAAGTCCTTGGGAAAAACCCAAGGACGCTATAATACGTGTTACCACCTTGATTCATATATTTCTTACAAAATATACCTCATATGCCAAATTGTTGGCACGCGCTGTAACGGGCGCATCCGATGCAGCCTACTGCCTCATATAAAGGGTTCGGTGCATGCTCAAAGACGTATTCGCAGAAGGGCTTCACGCACCTCTCATCGACCGGTAACTTTCTGTTTGAAACTTAAATCCGCTACTTGCTCTTATCAACGCTTTAAATATTATACTGAAATTATACTATAAAAGAAAGTGTTTGTCAAGAGTTTTTTAAACACTAAAGAAATATCCGTCGTACGCCACGTACATATTGTAGCCTCGCGCCGAGGAAGACAGCTCATCGTGTATCGGTCTTTTCCTATCTGACGGAATGTGTGAAAGAACAAACTTGACGTTCCCTGTGGATATATTCCCCGATATAAGTATATCCCTGAGAGCCTTCATAGCGGTGAGATTATTATGATAGGTTGAGGCATACGACGTTTCGCACAGCTCGAGAGCGCAGTCCGCGATAACGGCATCTATTTTTAGTTGAGACAGGGTTTTCCAAGCGCTGAAATTAATACCACCGCCATCAAGTGCGTATAGCAGGGCTTTGTCGCGCGCGAGAACGAAATTAAGACACATTTCGCCTTTTATATCCGTCATATGATTGGCAGGAAGGGAATAGAGCGTGTATTCTCCGATTTCAATGGGCGCTGAAGTGGAAAGCTTTACTTTTTCAATGGCTGGCGTGTCCGGTATAAGATCAAGAACCTTACCCGTCGCGTAAACCTTTATGCTTTTTCCCCCTGCGAGCTTGAGAATTGCCTCGGGAGAGAAATGCCCTGTGTGAGAGTGGGAAATAATAACGTCACTCACTTTATCGAACATATCCGAAAAGCCAAGGTCGTCAGCCATCTCAAAAATATCCTCGGGAGCATCAATAAGTATTTTTTCGTCTACAAGAACTCCGCCTTTTCTTCTGAAATCCTTCAATGCTTTTTTCTTTATTTTGCATTCGCCGTGCCCGGTTCCGAGCATTCTTATTCTCATTTTAAATCCTTTCTTTCAATCTTGTACACAGTTGTCTGTGTGTAAGTTTCTCCTTTTTTGTAGATACCTACACCAATGTTTACCGAGTTCGGTTCAGTTTGCGCCTCAAGACATATGGCACCGTATTTTACCTGCTTTATACCGCCTTTAAAATCAGCACCGCATCCGAGTCCGTGAGCGGAGTATATCTGAAGTCCCGGCTGGTCGGTATATACCGACATTTTTAAATTGTTGTTTTCAAGAATTGCACATAAACCAACAGATTTGTTCTTGAATTTGACATATATATTAGGGCAGAGTATGAAGTTGTGGTCGTATATTTCTCCTTTCAAAACATCTTCAAGGAGTTTTCCTTCTCTTAAATCGAAGCGGGTGTTTTCGACTGACAGGCGGTTTCCTGTAGGAATCAGGTAATCATCAACCTCGGTTATGGAATCGGCAAAAACCTTGAGTGTGTGATTCATTATATCTCCGCCAAATCCGTCAAGATTAAAGTAGGCGTGATTTGTCATGCTTATAGGTGTTGTGCCGTCAGGGGTTGCTTTGTAATCTATAATAAGCGCGTCCTTTTCTAAGCTGTAGGTAACCTCCGTTCTAAGCTCTGAGGGAAATCCGTCCTCGCCATCGGGTGAAGTATAAGTAAAAGTAACCGAATTTTCAAAGATGTCCTTAACGTCCCAAACCTTATGTCCAAAGCCTACTCCGCCGTGAAGGCAGTTGCCATTATTATTCTTCGTTACGTTGTATTCCTTTCCGTCTATGACGAATTTTGCATCTTTAATTCTGTTTGCTACTCTGCCAACCGTCATACCCAGGCATCCCTTGTTTTCTATATACGCTTCAAAATCATTAAAGCCTCCAACAATATCAACGCCGAATGCGTTAAGCTTTAAAATCGTTGCGCCGTAAGTCATTATTTCAGCTTCTGTGTTATTGCCTTTAATAGTATACGCGTAGATTTTTTCTCCTGTGGGTAGTGTACCGAATAATCTTTTCATATAAATATTCTCCGATTTCTTCCATATTATATATTTTAACACAATTTCAGCTAAATGTAAAGAGTTAATATTGACATACAATTTTAATTATGGTATTATATAAATAATAAATTTTTACGGTGCGAATTATTAATCGGAGTTGTAATATGAATAAGGTTGCAATAGTTATAAACGGAGCTGGCGGCGTTGGAAAAGATACTCTTTGCGAATTGGCGGCAAAGCATTTCAAGGTAATGAATATATCCTCTATAACACCTATAAAGGAAATAGCGTCTCTTTGCGGATGGGACGGAACGAAGGATAATAAGGCGAGAAAATTTCTTTCGGACCTTAAAAATATTTGCGTAGAATATAACGATTATCCTACAGTTTGGGCAAAGTCGAGATACGATGAGTTTCTTTCTTCGGATGACGAGGTGTTTTTCGTTCACATTAGAGAGCCTGAGGAAATTGAGAAATTTGTTGCCGCAACAAGCGGTAAAGCAAAAACATTGCTTGTCCGCGGGGGTAAAAGAATGTCAAACGAAAAGTACGGAAACGTGTCAGACGACGGAGTAGAGAATTACCCGTATGATTATTACTTTTTAAACGAAAGCACGCTTGATGTTGCAGAGCGAGAGTTTGTTGAATTAATAAAAAAGTTAACAGAGTAAATAAATACCGTTTGCCGCGAAATTGCGGCAAACGGTATTTATTTATAATAATATACAAATAAGTCCGTTAGCACCTTCGTTAACGACCTTTTCAAGAGTTTCGCCAAGCTTTTCCCGTGATTCCTCGGGAATGTTGGTTAATTTTGCGTTCATTCCGTCGTTTACAAGGTCATATAGGGATTTGCCGAACATATTGGATTCCCAAACGCGCTTCGGGTCCTCTTCAAGCTCATCAAGAAGGTATTTTACAACTTCTTCTGTCTGCTCCTCCGTTCCAACGACGGGGCATAGCTCTGTTTTTATACCTGTTTTTATCATATGAATTGATTCCGCGCTGGCAGAAACCTTTACGCCCCATCCACCCGATTGCTTAGTCAGCTTTGGTTCGTCGAGTACAAGCTCTTCGGGGCGTGGCATCACTATTCCGTATCCCTTTTCGCGCACGTCTTTTAGCGCGCTTTCCACTTTTTTATATTCCTTTTCTGTTTCACCAAGCCTTATCATTGTTGAAAGAAGGCTTTTTTCGTCTGTAATTTCAATTCCGGTAAGCTCGGTCATTACAGAATAATATTCATCGCTTGACATCGGAATTTCAAATTCAGCAGTTCCGTCACCTGCGTTAACCGATACGCGTTCTATTCCTTCCGAGAGTGAAATTGAGGTTTCAATATCTCCGAGTTTGTCTGTTGATGCCGCAAAGTTTTCTATTTTTTCCATAACCGATAGTTGAATTGGATGCGTTTCGGAAAGTACCTCTGTCCATTTCGGAAGATTGAAGGTTAGGGAGCGAACAGGGAACTGTGAGAGCACGAGACCGAGTATTTCCCGTATATCGTCAGCATTTAGAGCTGTGCAGTTAACAAGCGCTACCGGGACTCCGTATTTTTCTTCAAGAGCTACGGCGAGGGTATGAGCATCCTCGCTTTCGGGAAATTTTGAGTTAAGTACTATCGCAAATGGTTTTCCAAGCTCCTTTAATTCTCTTGCAACGCGTTCTTCGGCTTCAATATAATTTTCTCTTTGAATATCACCGATGCTTCCGTCCGTAGTAACAAGTATTCCGATTGTGGAATGCTCTCCAATTACCTTTCCAGTACCGATTTCCGCGGCTTTTTCAAATGACATTGTCTCGTTGCTCCACGGGGTCATTATCATTCGCTTTTCGCCGTCTTCTTCACCGCCAAGCGCTCCGTCGACAATATAACCGACGCAATCAATCATTTTAACGTTTAATTCCGTTCCGTCCTCCATTTTGATTTTTACCGATTCATCGGGAACGAATTTTGGCTCGGTTGTCATAATGGTTCTGCCCGACGCGCTTTGAGGAATTTCGTCGACTGTTCTCGCTTTGTCAAATTCATTTTCTATATTCGGTATGACAACGCTGTCAAGAAATTTATGTATAAAAGTGGATTTTCCGGTTCTTACAGGACCGACGACACCGATATAAATATCGCCTCCCGTTCTTTTCGCTATATCCTTGTATATAGAATTGCCTGCCATCTTCGTGCCCTCGTCTTTCATATTGTTTTGTATCACCTTATGCATGACGAGTGGGAAATATTACAAAAAGAAGATGCCGGATTTGACGAGACTGAAAAAATCGAAACAACGATTCTCGTCTAAATCTGACTATCTCCTTTAACTTATTTATTAGAGATTTTTTTAGGGATCGTGACTTTGTTTGGGGTTGAAATATATACGACTTTTTTATTTTTGTCTTCAACAATGAGCGAGGAGTCGTCGGTTTTTATTCCGAGAACCTTGCAGTTTTGCCTTCTTCCGCCTGTCAGATATTTTACCTTTTGCCCACGAAGGATAAATTTTTGACGGTAAATATCCATAAATTTTGTACTGCTTTTAAGACTTGGATAGAAAGAGAAGAACTTATTTAAAATGTTTTTCGCGATAATGATCGGAATTGAAGTATTCTCACTTTCGAACACTTTTCTTAAAAGGTCTGTGAGTCTCGGCGGGAAGTTTGCCTCACTCAGAGTCAGCGAAATATTCACGATAATATATTCATATGACGTAAAGTTATCAAGTTTACCTTCTATATTAACGTCACCGATTAACGAGTTATTGCAATATATCTTGCTGACCCATCCGATACCTATAGGCTGAGTCGTATGCTCTTCGAGAGCTGTGGTTATAGCAACGGCGCACAGGGAACTGAGAAGCGCCGCCTGCGACGGAAATATTGAAGGCCTCAGTATGCAGGACATATATATGCCGCGGTCCGAATCTGCTCGGCGCTTTTCGTCGAGTCCGTTTTTCTGTTTGTGTTCAGCAAAAACAACGTATCTGTCCGGATATCCGTGCTTAGCGTATTCTCTTGCAAGCTTCACCGTTGAAGGAAGCGCGTCATGGCATTCGAGTCTGATAACGCTGCCGTCAGAGGCACGCATAGTCATTAAATTGTGATTCATAAAGCGCTCCTTTCGTTGTTTTTCTAAAATTAGTATGCCTTACCCCAGTAGACAAGCTTTTTCGCATCTCTTCCGCAACAAACGCATTTATCTCCAATCGGTTTTATGCCAAATGGGATGCAACGGGAGGAAACGTCGGCTACTTCCTTGAGCTTTAATTCGCATTCGAGGTCACCGCACCACATAGCTTTGATATATCCGTTTTTCTCGTCTGCTGTTTTTATTAGCTGGTCAAGATCGTTTGCCGTGTATGTTCTTTCTTCTCTGTGCTTAAGCGCCTTTTCATAAAGAGCTTTTGTAAGATTGTTAAGGCCTTCGTTTACAGAGTTTACAAGACCGTCGATAGCAACAAAGCTCTTTTCTCTGTTATCGCGGCAAACTATAACGCACTTGTTATCCGCAAGGTCGCGGGGGCCTATTTCAATTCTTAGCGGAACACCTTTCATTTCATATTCGGAGAATTTCCATCCGGGTGACTGCTCCGAATCGTCTATTTTAACTCTAATACCTGCAGCCTTAAGCGTATCGGTTATTTTTTGAGCCGCGTCAAGAACGCCTTCTTTATGCTGCTGAATAGGAATAACAACAACCTGTATAGGCGCAACAGAGGGGGGGAGAACGAGACCTGAGTCGTCACCGTGAGTCATAATGATACCGCCGATAATACGGGTAGAAACACCCCATGAGGTCTGGTGGCAGTATTTAAGAGTGTTATCGTTATCAAGGAACTGAATTCCGAATGCTTCGGCAAATCCAGAGCCGAAGTTATGAGAGGTTCCGCCCTGAAGGGCCTTTCCGTCATGCATAAGCGCCTCAACCGTGTAGGTAGCTTTTGCGCCCGCAAATTTTTCCTTGTCGGTTTTTTGTCCTTTTATAACAGGCATAGCAAGGTCCTTTTCAAAGAAATCGGCATAGACGTTAAGCATCTGTACCGTTCTTTCCTCAGCTTCCTTTGCCGTTCTGTGCATAGTGTGACCTTCCTGCCACAAGAATTCTCTTGAACGTAAGAAGGGTCTTGTTGTTTTTTCCCAACGCACAACCGAGCACCACTGGTTATATACCTTGGGAAGATCTCTGTATGATTTTATAATATTAGCATAATGCTCGCAGAACAGAGTCTCTGAGGTCGGGCGAACGCAAAGTCTTTCGGTAAGACGCTCGCTTCCTCCGTGAGTTACCCAAGCGACTTCCGGCGCAAAGCCTTCAACGTGTTCTTTTTCTTTCGTCAGAAGAGATTCGGGGATAAACATTGGCATGTATACGTTTTCAACACCCGTCTCTTTAAATCTCGTATCAAGTATTTTCTGAATGTTTTCCCAGATTGCGTATCCGTAAGGACGGATGATCATACACCCTTTAACACTCGAATAATCAATTAAGTCAGCCTTTTTTACTATATCTGTATACCATTTAGCGAAGTCCTCGTCCATAGATGTAATTTGTTCGACCAGCTTCTTTTCATTTTCCGCCATATATAAAACAGTCCTTTCGGTATATATAAATTTACAGCATAAATTATATAACAAATAAAGAGTTTTGTCAAGGAGTAGATTACAAAATAAAGTCTAAAAAATCCCGCTTTTCGTGCAAAACACCGAAAATCCGTCTAAAATAAATTATTTTTGCAAAAATCACTTGAAAAAACTTTCAAAATATACTATAATATAGGAGTCAAATTTAGCAAAAATGAAATTTTTGAACAAAAAACATTCAAAGTATAAACTAAGAGGAAATGAAAATGAAAAAATACAGCGAACTTTCCAAAACAGAGCAAAAAGAACTTTACGAGATTCTTCTCAAAGAATATAACGAGTATAAATCAAAAAATCTTTCCCTTGATTTGTCCCGCGGAAAACCTAATTCCGATCAGCTTGATATAAGCCTTCCGCTTTTGTCGGAAGCAAGACCGCGCGAGAAATGCTTTTCAGAAAACGGCGTTGACTGCCGTAACTACGGTGTGCTTGACGGTATTCCCGAGATGAAAAGACTTTTTGCCGAGACGCTTGGTCTTAAAGAAGAATATATTGCGGTCGGAGGTAACTCATCGCTTCAGCTTATGTATGACACGCTTACGAGAGCAATGCTTTTCGGTGTTCTTGGCTCACCGCGTCCTTGGTGCCGTGAAGAATGCATAAAATGGATATGCGTAACTCCCGGCTATGACAGACATTTTAAAATGACCGAGCTTATGGGATTTGAGCTTATTTCTGTAAAAATGACTCCCACAGGACCCGATATGGACGAGGTCGAGCGTCTTGTAAAGGATCCTAAGGTAAAGGGTATATGGTGCGTTCCGAAATACTCAAACCCGTCGGGAAACACTTATTCCGATGAAACCGTCCGCCGCCTCGCAAAAATGGAGTGCGCGGCTCCCGATTTCCGTATTATGTGGGATAACGCTTATGCGGTTCACGATCTAAATGAAAACGGAGATAAGCTTCTTGATATATTCAGCGAAGCGGAGAAGTACGGAAACCTTGACCGTATTTTCTACTATTCTTCAACTTCGAAAATAACTTTCCCCGGGGCAGGCGTTGCGCTTATGGCGGCATCTCCCGCTAACCTTAAGCAAATTTCAAAATATCTCGGTGTTCAGACTATCGGTTACGATAAGCTTAATCAGCTTCGCCACACAGCGTATTTCAAAAATGCTGATGCTGTTCATAAGCATATGATGACTCTCGCGAAATTTATAGGTAAGAAATTTGAGATTACTCTCGGAAATCTTGATGCGCTTGAGGGGCTTGGTATTGCGGAGTGGACGAAGCCTAACGGCGGATATTTCGTTTCGCTTGACGTAATGCCCGGAACGGCAAAACGCGTTTACGATCTTATGAAGGACGCGGGAGTTGTTCTTACAAGCGTCGGAGCTACTTTCCCGTACGGAATTGACCCCGAGGACAGAAACCTCAGAATAGCTCCCACTTATCCTACAGACGAGGATCTTGATCTCGCAACGAAGATACTTGTAATTGCGGTTAAACTTGCCGCTCTTGAAAAAATAATAAATAACTAATGGAAAAGTCTCGGATTTTATTGGTCCGAGACTTCTTTTGCTTCGCAGATAATTTCGTTAGGGGATATCCTGTTTTAATTCTTGATTATATTTAAATCTGCTTTTTAATAGGTGTTGTTAACTAATTACAAGACTCAATATATTCAATATTATGCATACAGTTGATATTGCAAATGATAATATTGAAAATATCAGCCCTACAACCTCAAACGAGGATTTTTCTCTTTTCGCAAAGGATATAATAGAAAGAACGGCACATGTTAACGATATTACAATCATTACTATTGAGAAAACAAATAAAATTGTTGTCCAAAATCCAACTTTTGACTCATAAAATTCACGCAAAAAGTCTATACCTATGTTTATGAAAAGTGCGTATGATAAATTTATTAAAGATATAAAAATAGCTATTATACCCAAAAATATTGTCCTATGAGTGTCCCAAAGAGTTTCTAATAGTGTATTTTTTTGATGTTTATCAAGGAAAAATTCACTATTAATATTTGCGGAAAAATTTTCTCCATTAAATTCGGCTTTCATTTTTTTCTCCTAAATTAAAATACATAATACGGATTCGGCTTGCACAATAATGTTATCGTGTTGAAGAACCATCCAAAGCCAAAAAGCCCACCGGTAAACAAATAAATTATTCCCATAAATATTTTGCCTTCGTAAAATTTATGTGCTCCCAAAAATCCAAGGAACAAACAAAGGAAAAATGCTGTCCATTTGTCCTTAATTCGTGCACCCAAGGGAAATCCCACATTATTGCTGCTGTTTTGGTTTTGATTAGAGTTGTTGATTATTATCTGCTGTGGTGTACTATCAATTTTAGTTTCTTCGCCCTGACAGCCACAGTGTGGGCATATAACAGCTTTTTTTAAAATTTTTTGTCCGCATTCTTTACAAAATTTGGTTTCCTGAGTGGTGGTACTTTCTTCCATTGTCATTCTCCGTTTCTTTTTGTCTATTTATGTATTAGTCCCCCCAAAAATATGCACAGGGACAAAACAATTATATCACATATGGGTCACAATGTCAACCCATATGGATAAATATTTTTTACTCCTTTCGTGATATTATATATACATATGGGAATTAAAGTGATTGGAGAGTGTAAATGGATGTTTTAAGAAAAATAAACAAAATGCGTCTTGACCGCAAATGGTCAGTTTACCGTTTATCACTCGCATCAGGAATTCCGCAGTCAACGCTTACGAATATGTTTAATAGAGAAACTTTGCCATCAATTACGACTCTTGAATGTATTTGCAGTGCATTCGGAATTTCTATGTCTGAGTTCTTTTCTGAAAATGATGTGGCGTATCCTACAAACGAAGAAGAGTTTATAAATCTTTACAGACAGTTAAGCGATGAAAGTAAGCGGGCAGTAATTGCAATTCTACGTGAGCTTTCTCAAAAATAGTTTTTTGTTTTTTAAAAGTGGTAATTATAACGGTTTTTATAATAAATATTAAAGAAAAGCAAGAGTTAAAGGATTAAATTCATCATTCGGCTCTTGCTTTTTATGGTTTAATTTGTGTTATCTCTGAATCCTATACCTATTTTTTGTATTAAATTAAATCAGGAGATTCAAAATATATGCGATTGACAAATTAATAAGAAAATGATACAATATAGTTATAAAAAATTCGGAGTTTAATATGACAAGAACAGACGCTGAAAAGAGAATAAATTATCTTAGGGAAAAGATAGAATACAATTCAAAATTATATTACGAAAATGACGCGCCGGAAATATCCGACTACGAGTATGACGCTATGTTTAGGGAGCTTTCGGAGCTTGAAGCAGAATTTCCGGAATTGGATTCGAATACTTCGCCGACAAAGAGAGTGGGCGGCAGAGCTCTTGATAAATTTGAAAAGTTTTCGCATACCGTTCGTATGGGCAGTCTTACAGACGTTTTTTCATATGAGGAGCTTCGCGATTTCATTGACAGAACGAATGCGATTCTCGGCAAGGGAACTGAGTATTCGGTTGAGCCTAAAATAGACGGACTTTCGGTATCGCTTATATATAAAGACGGTATTTTCGTCAAGGGAGCGACGCGCGGAGACGGTCTTGTGGGCGAGGACGTAACTGAAAACCTGCGTACCGTTCGTTCCATTCCGCTAAAACTTAACGAGCCTATTCCGTATCTTAACGTTCGCGGAGAGGTTTATATGCCGCGAAGTGTTTTCAACGAATTAAATGAACAAAGAGAAGCCGAGGGATTTTCTTTGTTTGCTAATCCGAGAAATGCGGCCGCCGGCTCACTACGTCAGCTTGACCCTAAGATTGCCGCAGCGAGAAGGCTTGAGATTTTTGTGTTTAATCTCCAAGAAGGCTCTCTTTATGCAGACGGAAGAGTATGTAAAACTCACTCTGAATCACTTGACAGATTAGTGGAGCTTGGTTTTACAGTTCTCCCTGAAAGAAAGACGCTGATTGGATACGAGAGCGTTGCGGAGCACGTAAAATATCTTGGTGATATGAGAACGGAGCTTCTATTCGATATGGACGGAGCTGTAATTAAAGTCAATGACCTTGATGCGAGAATTACAGTAGGCGAGGGAACAAGCACTCCAAAATGGGCGGTTGCGTATAAATATCCTCCCGAGGAGAAAAGAACAAAGCTTATATCTATAGATATACAGGTTGGAAGGACAGGAGTTCTGACACCCACGGCAAACCTTGAGCCTGTTCGTCTTGCGGGAACTACCGTATCAAGAGCAACTCTCCATAATCTCAATTTCATTAAGGAGAGGGATATAAGAATAGGAGATACCGTCGTAGTTCGCAAGGCGGGTGAGATAATACCCGAAATACTCGAGAGTATAAAAGGCGAGAGAGATGGATACGAAATTGAATTTAATATGCCCGAATTTTGTCCGTCTTGCGGTCATCCGGTCGTAAGAGACGATGCGGGAGACGGTGCGGCTATAAGATGCGTATACGCAGGATGCCCCGCTCAAAACGCGCGCGGAATAGTTCATTTTGCATCTAAGGGCGCGATGAATATCGAGGGACTTGGTCCTCAGGTCGTTGAGCTTCTTCTTTCAAACGGAAAAATATCTAACATAGCCGATTTATATAAATTAAAGGTTGAAGATATAGAAACGCTTGAGAGAATGGGAAGAAAAAGCGCTGAGAATCTTGTCGCTGCTATAGAGAAGTCTAAGGAAGCCGGACTTGAGCGGCTTCTGTACGCTCTCGGTGTCCGTCAGGTTGGTGAGGTTGCCGCCGAGGAAATAGCAATAAAAATGCGTACGCTTGACGCATGTTTTGAGGCAAACTTTGATGATTTTGCATCAATAAATGATATCGGTGATATAACAGCTACTGCACTTGTCGAGTTCTTTGCCGATGAAAAAACGAAAGCGTTATGTGAAAAGTTAAAATCCGCAGGTGTGAAGTGCGAGTCGGTTTCCGAGCCTAAAAAGGAAACGCTTGCAGGGCTTACGTTCGTTCTTACCGGAACGCTCCCAACAATGACGAGAGACGAGGCATCAGAGCTTATAAAGAAAAACGGAGGTAAGGTATCATCATCCGTCTCAAAGAAAACCTCTTACGTAGTAGCAGGTGAGGAAGCAGGTTCAAAGCTCACGAAGGCTCAATCGCTTGGAGTTAAGATAATAGACGAGGATGCGCTGAAAGCAATGCTCTAAATAAAAAAGAAAAAGAGAGAATATTTCGGCTATTAAACCGATTCTCTCTCTTTTTGTTTGTTACGGTTTGTGGCTTATCTGACGAGCGCAGTATTGCGGAGATATATTATGTTTCTTATCTTGAAAATTCGTCCTCGATTATGTAGGGCAGATCAATCGGTGTTGCAAGATTGTCTACAAGCTTTTCAAAGAAAACTATAGCTTTTCCGGGGTCCGCAAAAAGCTCTTTTGCATCAGCGCACGTAGTCTCGCCGTTTTCATGTGTCATTTTAACTAGAACGGTATAGAGGGGAATTCCGTAGCTTACTAACTTTGTGCTTTCTCGCATAACGAGCTCGTAACGATATCCGATACCGTCCTTTTGTCTTTCCTCGGTTCGTATTGTTGTGTCAACTGTTTTTTTCTTTTTTCTCATAAACTGCTCCATATATATATTCGTTATTTTAATTCTAACACATTTTATGATTTTTTGTCGTTAAGAATACTGCGGTAAATTAACAGAGCGTGGAATATTTGATTGCACTATATTGCAAATATTAATCTTTTCTGTAAATACAAATAAAAAAACCGTTGAATTCAGAGCAAAAATTCGTTTATTTGCTACTTGATAATGCAACGGTTTTTTATTATTTGAAAGGATAATGTTGAATTTTGTTTGAAAAAATACTGTTTTATGATATTTTGACGTATTGAAAGCAAATTTTGCAATATTAAATATCCGAAAGCTTTATTTCTGCTTCGGTATTTATTTTGCCGTTTTCGCATACCGTTCTGAAATAATATAATCCGTCGTATTCTCCCCGAAATACATTTAAGGTTTCGCCAAACCTTGCTTCATTAATATAACTCACTGTTATAGATTCTATTCTTTTATTACGCATAGGAAGAAAATTTGAATACATATCCGGATATCTCGTATTGTTCATATGCATATTTTGATCGGTATCTCCGTAAGTTACCGTATACGTTCCAACCTCTGAAAGCTCGCGCGGCATAACGGTTCTTGAGAGAGGAATATCAAGCTGGTCGTAGGTTTCAAGTCCTAAATCAAAATCGTTTACTCGAACGAGTGTGTGAGTCTCAGTATCTACTAGCGCCCATACTGAAACAGCGCGTCCTATGGTTATACCGTCCTTTTTTAGTTTATAGCATCTTAAAAAGCTGTAACCGCGGCTGTTGCAAGGGAATGTGATTGCGGTCAGAGGCTCGTACGCCCTTGGCGATTCTGTAAATTCAAGCTTTATTCTGCTAAGAATGAACGCTTTATTCTTTTGTCTGAGATTATCGTATGACATTCCGTTTTCGGTAAGCTGTGCTTGAGCGGCGCTTTGTATATATTTCATAAGAGCTGACGCGCGCGCAACTCCGTTAAAATCAACGTCGTGAATATCGACGACCAAATTCGTTCTGAAATCCTGCATAAATCCTCCAAAATATAATATTTATATATTAAAATAATAAACCAATTATTAAAAATTATCAATACTTTTTTAATAAAAAACTGTTAATAAATAATAATAATGCTGGACAAGTTATATATTTTGTGTTACAATTAAGAAAAGAAAGAACAATAGGGGAGATAAATATGTTAAATTTAACCTCAGCAAATTTTAAGACCGAAGTAGAGGAGTATAAAGGACTTATAGTTATCGATTTGTGGGCTACCTGGTGCGGTCCGTGCCGCATGATAGCTCCTATTATTGATGAACTTGAGTCTGAGATGACCGACGTTAAGTTTTGTAAAATAAACGTTGACGAAGAGCCTGAGCTCACAAGAATTTTTAAAGTTGAGAGCATACCAACTGTTGCAGTGGTAAAGGATAATACCCTGCTTGACATTTCGGTCGGTTACGTTCAAAAAGAAAAACTTTTTAAATTAATATCTGATTATAGGGACTGATTATGAAAATAAGATTTAATGAAAATAAAGACGTAGTGGATTCTGTAAAAGAAGGACTCAAAAGGACAGGAGGGTATTGTCCGTGCAGACTCTCTCGCACAGAGGAGTATAAATGCATGTGCAAGGAGTTTAGAGAGCAGATAGCCGATCCGGATTTTGAAGGATACTGTCACTGCCTACTGTACTACAAAGAAAAATAAACAAAAAAGCTTTCGCTGATTTTTGCGAAAGCTTTTTTGTCATATAATCACTAATCTTTTCGCACTTGATTGTAAATTTTAAGATAGTGTCGCAATATTTGGACAAGTTAACGGCAATATTCCTTGCATAAGGTAAAATGTAGTGATATAATTTAATGGAAAAATATGGTAAACTGTGAGGAAATAAATGAAAAGGCTGTTAAAAATAATTTTAATCGTATGTGTTGCACTCGTGGTTATGGCTTTTGGAGCAAGAGCCAGCGGTGATGAAAGTATTGAATACATAATAACTTCAGAGGGGGAGGATTATTTACTCTCCCGTTATACAGGCTCGGTTCCAACACCGGTCTTGAGAAGCACGGTTTTTGCAGATATAACCAAATATATAAGTTCTTTCTCATCAATACAGTCGAGTATTATTTTCGGCGGTGTGGAGATTGGCGAGAGTATAAATTTTGATGAGGGGAGCTATACGTTATCGGGTTCTCTAACTCTCACGAACGATGCTTCGCTGAATATAGATTCAAAAAATACGCTTATCTCACAAATGGCGCTCAAAATGGACAGTGGGTATATTCGCTTGAAAAGAGGTACGCTCACCGTTTATAACAGCACCATTGAAGCAAAAAACAATTCTGCGGTAATACTTGACTATTCGGCGGAAGCAAGCTTGTTAATTAAAAGCGGAAGCCTTATTACTTCCGAATCGAAAAACGCGGCGGTTGATGTACAGCTTGGAAGCGCAACAGTGTCAGGCGGAGAAATTAACAACACCGTAGGTTATGCAATAGTAAACAAATCGACCTTGATTCTTTCCGGAACTCCGATAATAGACGGTGGTGAATACGGCATTGTGTCGGAAAATCCAATTTTACTTTCATACGGTACGGAATATTACAGCGGAAGCGTATCGGTTAAATATTTAGATGATTTTGAAGAAGGAACTGTCAGCTGTGTCTTTTATTCCGCTAGTGAAAACTCCTTGAAAAACATAAAATTTTATGACAACTCCGGTGAGAAAAAGGAGCTTTCATTTTTTGAAGGCATAGAGGGCTTTAGTGAAAAGAATTTCGGCGGAGTATATCTTCCGTATTACGTTAATTTCTACGTAGATTCATCTCTTGTTAAAAGAGTGGAAGCGCTTCGAGGAAAAAGTATAAGCAGCGAATCTGCGATAGAAAAAGAAGGGTACGAATTTATTGGCTGGAGTACCGAGTATGGAGATAATTTACTGTATGATTTTGCCAAGGGTGTAGATAAAAGTTTTGATTTATACGCAAATTACAAGCTAAAACCGCCTTCGTTTTCTGTTTCCTCGCTTTGCTTTGATTACGACGGGAAGGAACATGCGTTAAGCATAAATTCTCTTGAACATCCGCTATTAAAATCTGCCATTTTAAACTATACTTGGTATAAGGATGAAAATTCGGTTGTAGGATACGGAGCTGAAATAAAGCTGAAATCGGTATCCGAGTCGGGAAAATACAGCTGTAAAATCAATTTTACCTACGGCACGGATTCTGTAAGCGTTATTACTCCCGAGGTGGACGTCATTATAAATAGGGCGGTAGTAGAAATACCTAAAATAGAAGATAAATACTATAACGGCGAAGCGCAGAAGCCTAATGTATATTCGACGTCGGTTTATACGGTTTCTGATGCAGGAGGTACTGTTGTTGGAAATTATCCCGTAGAAATAAGTCTCAACGATTCCGAAAATTATGTTTTCAGCGATGGGACCGAAGTTGTACGCGTGGAATTCAGAATTTTAAGAGCGGAGAATTATTGGCTGGATGAGCCTATCATTTATGATGTGTACGAAGGAATGATACCCTCACCGATTTCGTCGTCAAGATTTGGAAACGCAGTTTATCTATATTCCGATAAAGAGAACGGGGTGTTCACAGATTCTCCTCCTCAAGATGCAGGAATTTTTTACTGTGTTGCGAAGGTTTTTGCAACGGATAATTTTGAGGAGCTTGTCTCTTCTCCTATAAAATTTTCAATAATCGAGGAAAAACTGACCGGTATTTCTATTTTATCAATGCCAAACGTTTGCGATTATACAGCCTTTCAAAAATTTATAGCTGACGGACTAGTTTTGTCTGTAACTTATAACAGCTCAAGGACAGAAAAAATATCTGCGGATAAGATATCGTTTTCATATCAAAGCGCAGATAGCTTCAGATATAATGATACCGCCGTGATAGCATCATATATTGACAGCTCCATAGCAGTTCCTGTAAATGTGGAAAAAGCGGAATATGATGTGTCGGGAATAATTTTTTCAGATTGTGCTTTCGTCTACGACGGAATAGGGAAAACTATAGGGTATAAGGGAGTATTGCCTGTTGGAATTGACGGAATCCCGCTTGAATGCTCGATCCTTGGCGGCGGAATTAATGCGGGAGATTATAAGCTCACTCTCACGTTTAGCACGAAAAGCAAAAATTACAGATTACCGCAGCCTATGTCGGCAACGCTCAGCATTTTACCGTATGAAAGTAAAGTTGTTTTTACAGAAAAAGAGTTTGTCTATGATGGAACTTTAAAATGTCCGAAGGCGTATTATACCGATATTTACGGCAGAAAAATTGATCTTGAGGTTTCGGGCGCGTATTCTCTTTCGGGTGAATATGCGGCAAATGCTTTATCAAACGATAATAATTATAAGCTTATTGAATCGAGCACAATTTATACAATAAAAAAAGCAACGTATAACTTTGAAAATGTATCCTGGACCGGTGCGGATTTCGTCTATGACGGAACGGAAAAATCGGTAAAGATAATCGGACTTCCAGAAGGAGTTTCGGTAATAGGCTACAGCGATAATAAAGCTGTGAATGCAGGTGTGTATACGGCGAAGGTTTCATTACTGTACGATGAAAAAAATTATAATCCGCCCGAGGAATTATCGCATATCTGGACTGTGCGGAAAGCTGATTACGATTTATCAGGATTTTATTTTTCGGACGTTACCTCTGTATATAACGGCTCATTGCATTATCCAAATTTTTTTGGAGCTATGCCGTGCGGTGCGGACGGAATTTTTCTTGAATATCACTTTGAAAGAGGGGTATTAAACGTAAGCGAGGGAAAGCGCGCCGTACAAATTGTTTATTCAACGAAGAGCAAAAATTACAGTGTACCGGAAAGTAGCGTAGCATATGTTGAGCTTCTTCCTTGCGGGATAACTGTAAGCTGGAGTGATTTTGAATTCACATATGACACGTCAATTCATTCGCCGAGTGCTGTTGCTAATGAATGCAGAATAAGCGTTCTCGGGGGGCGGAGTGATGCAGGAAATCATGTTGCAACAGCGATAAGCCTTGATTCGAATTATTACGTTATAAATCCGACAGTCGGGTTTGTTATAAATAAAGCGGTAAACTTGTGGACAAGTATTTTGAAAATTGACAGTATATTTGAGGGCAGAAATCTCAATCCCAGTGCAGAAGCACTTGCAGGTGAAGTGTATTACGAGTACTATTCCGACCCTTTATGTGAAAATAAAATAGATATTCCGACGTTGCCGGGAGTATATTATGTAGTGGCGTTTACTTCGGGAAACGCAAATTATTCTTCTCTGAAATCGTCACCAACACAGTTTGAAATTGAAAAAATCATACCTGTAGGGATATCTGTCTCTCTCTCGAAAAAAGAATTTTCTGCCTTTGATATAATAGAGGGTGGGCATATAAATCTGCTCGTTGAGAATAACGACGGAAACTTTGTCTCGGTAGATTCAAAAAATGCAAGCGTTAAATATCAAAACGCAGAGTCATTAAGATTCGGTGATTCGTATATTACCGTGTCTTATTTGGGATTTACAAGAGACGTAGCGGTTTCTGTCGGTAAAGCAGAATATGATATGAGCGGTGTGAAGTGGAGCTCTTCGGAGTTTATCTATGACGGGGAAGTAAAGAATATTATTCTTACAGGGCTTCCCGAAGGAGTCGGTGTAATTTCTTATTCGGGAACATCAGCGGTGCTTGCAGGAGAATATCTTGCATTTGCCGAGCTTTCATACGATTCGCATAATTATAATAAACCGTCATTACCCGAAGGAGCTTTTGTAATAAAAAAGCAGACCGTCATTCCGCCTAACGTTGAATCAGCTGAATACAGCGGAAAAGAGTATATTCCGATTATTCAAAGCTCTGATTTATATACTGTATTCTCTATACCGTCAATAAGCGCGGGAACATATTACGCTACTTTAAAACTGACCGATTCTTCTAATTATGAATTTCCAAACTCGTCCTCGGAAATTTCCTTGGAATATGATATTTTTCCGAGAAAATTAACGGTACAGCTTTCTGATGTTGAGAAATACCTGTTTGATAAGCAGACCTTGCCTTCCTTTACCGTAACCGAAGGGGAAATAGCCGAATGTGATACGCTTTCCCCAATATTTATTTATGAAAAGGATTACGTCAGCTGTGAGATTCGTGATTCTAATTATTCGGTAACTGTTATTCCGGGAAAAATAATAAAACATAACTTTCTTTCGGAAGAGGATTTATTTAAAGTATTCGTAGCAATTCTTTTGCTTATTTTAATAGTATTTTTAATTTTAATCATAGTTTTGAGACGTAAAGAAATAACACGCTACGTGTCGGTTATAAAATGCAGACTGTCTCCCGTTTCAAAAACGGTTAAGCCTTCCGATGATTATATAAGCATTGCAGAGCAAAAAGTCGATAAAACCGAGGAATGTGAGAGCTTGGCAGAGGGAGCGCCTGACGTGGAGGTAGCGTTGTCGGTTGACAGAGATCACGCAGACAGCCTTATAACAGATTCTCTCGCTAAGGACCTTGTCCGCAAAGATGATGTTAGAATATATACCGAAGGAAACAAAAAAAGGATAATTAACGTTGATACCCTCAGCGAAAATTTCTTGTCTGGAGAGTGCGTTGACGTGAATAGGCTTAAAGAGATGAGTCTTGTACCATATGACACAGCGTATATAAAGGTGTTAGCGCGCGGAATGATAGATAAGCCGCTTAAGGTATATGCAAACGACTTCAGCCTTTCAGCAGTAAAAATGATAGCTCTTACGGGCGGTGAAGCTGTTAAAGTTGTTACTGTTCGCAAGAAAAAGGATGGCGGTGAGGATTCGGATAATAAAATTGTACCAAACACTTGAAAACTTAAATAAAATATGTTATACTGAGAGTGTAATATAGAAATAAACTAATAAAAAATGGCGCGTCGCGCCATTTTTTATTAAAAGGAAAAGTTATGGGAATTCTTTTTAAAGATAAGAACGTAGCAGTTGTATATAAGCCTGCGGGAATACCGTCACAATCCGACCTATCCGGTGATGAGGATATTATAAAAATCACATCACGCGATCTCTGTGAGCTTGGCGAAAAACAAGCTCTTTGGCTTGTTCACCGACTTGACAGAACCGTTGGCGGACTTATGGTATTCGCGAGAAACAAAAACACCGCGGCATCGCTTTCCGCTATTGTAGGAAGTGAACGGTTTGAAAAGGAATACCTCGCGGTATTAGACGGCGAGGCTGACGGAGGAGTTTTAAGCGACTATATCTATAAGGATTCTTTGAAAGGCAAGTCTTTTGTCGCTAAGAGTGAGCGCAAGGGCGTGAAACTCGCAGAGCTTGAGTATTCGGTTCTTGACAGCGTAGATACTCCTCACGGAATAAAAACGCTTGTGAGGATAAAGCTTCATACCGGAAGATTCCATCAGATAAGAGTTCAGTTTTCATCAAGAGCCATACCGCTTACCGGTGACGGAAAATACGGCAGCCGTGATAATAAAGCTAAAATGCCCGCTCTTTTTGCCTTCAGACTGGCGTTCGATATAAACGGCAAAAAAATAGAGGTCAAAAAGCTTCCTGATGGAAATGAATATCCCTGGTCGCTTTTTAATATTAAAGAAATTGGGGACTTGTGATATGACAGAAAAACTGTATTATAAAGACGCATATATAAGCGAGTTTCTCGCTAAGGTTATTTCCTGCGAGTCGGCAGGAGACATATACGACGTTGTTCTTGACAAGACTGCTTTCTTTCCGGAGGAGGGAGGGCAGTACTCTGATAAAGGTTTCATTGCGGGAATAAGTGTTGTTGACGTTAAGGAAATTGAGGGTATCATTCACCATTACGTTAATGAACCGGTTTCTGTCGGAGACAATGCCTTGTGTAAAATCGATTTTGATGAAAGATACGAGAAGATGCAATGCCATACGGGAGAGCATATACTGTCGGGAATTATACATTCACTGTACGGACTTGATAACGTTGGATTCCATCTCGGAGCAGATGACGTGACCATGGACGTGAGCGCTCCTCTTACCCGAGCGGAGCTTGATAAAGTCGAAATTTTGGCAAACGAGGTTATATACAAAAATATTGAGGTGATTTCGTATTTTCCGGACTCCGCTGAGTCAGGCTCAATAGAATACCGTTCAAAATCCGAAATCAAAGAAAACTTACGTATAGTAAAAATAGGAGAGTACGATTCCTGCGCATGCTGCGCTCCTCACGTAAAATTTACGGGGGAGATTGGAATAATAAAAATACTTGATTTCGCAAAGCTCAGAGGCGGAATCAGAATACATATATCAGCCGGCAGACGCGCAATGAAGCTGTTTCAACAATACTATGAAAGCGCGCTTTCCATCTCGGGAATGCTTTCAATACCTAAGGCGCAAATCTCCGACGGAGTAAGAAAACTTCTCGATGATATGGCGAATACCAAAAGGGAGTATTCAGAGTTCAGAATCTCAAATATGAAAAAGGAAGCTTCCGCACTTGAAAAAATAAAAGGGAACAGAGTGCTTCTTTTTCCCGATGCGACGGGTGATGAGCTGATTGCTTTCTCAAATGAATCAGCAGGCAAAACTGAGGGAATACTCGTTCTTCTGTCGGGAAATGACGGAAATTATAAGTACGTTATTTCATCCGAATGCGTAGACTTAAGAGAAATTATAAAGGATATAAATAAAAACCTCCTCGGAAGAGGAGGCGGAAAGTCTAATATGGTGCAGGGGTCATTTTCCTGCGATTACGAGTCTGTAGTGAAATACTTTAATCCTTAACGTCAAGCTTAAGGACTATCTCAGACCTTGTGGGATTACTCTTTGTGAGCTTTATTCCCGCAGTTTCAAGCATTTTTCTTGACGCTTTCGTCAAAGGCGTATCCTTGTATTTATCAGAGAGGTAAATTACTTCTTTTATACCCGATTGGATAATCGCCTTCGCGCATTCGTTGCAGGGGAAAAGCGCTACGTAAAGCTTTGAACCGGAAAGCGATTTTCCTCTTGAATTTAAAATAGCGTTAAGCTCAGCGTGAACTACGTAAGGGTATTTTGTTTCGGTTTCCTCACCGCATCTTCCCCAAGGGAAATCGTCGTCGGAGCAACCGAGAGGGAAGCCGTTATATCCAGTGGACAGTATTCTGTTTTGCTCGTCAACAATACATGCTCCAACCTGTGTATTAGGGTCTTTAGATCTTTCCGCGGCAAGCAGAGCAACCCCCATAAAATAATCGTCCCAGCTTATGTATCCTCGTCTTTTATCGCTCATATGCAATCTCCGTAAAAGTTTATAAGTTAAGTATAACACATATTTTTAACTATGTCAACCAAAAATTAGCAAAAGGAGGAGCTCCCTGTGATTTTATCATATAAAAAATGCGAAATCTGCGCAAGAAAATGCGGTGTAAACAGAGAAAACGGTGACATCGGATATTGCCGTATGACCGACAAATGCGTGATTGCGAGAGCCGCGCTTCATATGTGGGAGGAGCCAATTATTTCGGGTGCGCAAGGTTCGGGAACAATATTTTTTTCAGGGTGCTCTCTCGGTTGTGTATTTTGTCAGAATAAGGATATATCACGCGGCGGAAAGGGAAAAGAGGTTTCATCCGAAAGACTTGCTGAAATAATGCTTGAATTACAGGATGAGGGAGCGCACAATATCAACCTCGTCACACCGACTCATTTTGCAAAAACGGTCAGAGAATCGTTGATAATTGCAAAGGGGAAAGGACTTAGCATACCTACGGTATATAATACGTCATCTTATGACAGCCAAGAAACAATCAAAGCCATGGAAGGACTTATTGATATTTATCTTTCCGATTATAAATATTATTTGCCTAAAACCGCGGCCGAATATTCTTTTGCCGAGGACTATCCCGACGTCGCAAAACTTGCAATTTCGGAAATGGTACGTCAAAAGCCCGTTCCCAAAATAGAGAACGGACTTATGCGTTCGGGTGTTATAGTAAGAATACTGCTCCTGCCGTCTCACGTGGCAGAGGCGAAGCTGATTCTAAAATATCTTTATTCCGAGTACGGAGATTCAATATATATCAGCCTTATGAATCAATACACTCCGATAGGTAACTTAAAATCACCGCTTAACCGAAGAGTAACTCATGCAGAATATGATGAGCTGGTTGATTATGCCGACAGACTCGGTGTTAATCGCGCGTTTGTTCAGGAGTTTGGGACGGCAAAAGAAAGCTTTATTCCCGAGTTTGATAATACCGGGGTGTAATCTGAATTTATTTAATTGGCAGCGTAACGGAAAAGGACGTTTTTCCGCTATTGCAATCGACTTTGATTTTTCCGCCGTGAAGCGTGACGATATGCTTAACTATGGAAAGACCTATCCCGTTTCCTTCGGTGGAGCGTGATTTATCGCACTGATAAAATTTGTTAAATATTGCGTCTCTGTCACTCTCGGGAATCTCAGGACCGTAGTTTTCTATTTTGACAGTCAGAAAATTTTCGGCTTCATACGCTGTTACCGTCAGTTCCTTGCCTTCTTCCGAAAATTTTATCGCGTTGTCAATAAGATTAACCCAAACCTGCTTGAGCATATCCTCGTTTGCCGAGATAATATACTCGTTAATTTCGATATTGGGTTCAATGTTTTTCTTGCTCCATTTGCGCTCGAGCAGCAATACTGAGTTCCTTATTTGCTCAGATAAGTTGAAGCTCTTTTTATTCGTAAGTATTCCTTGGGTTTCAAGCTTGGAAAGATAAAGCGCGCTCGACGTCATATGCGTCAATCTGTTTGCCTCTTCCTCCATAACCGTGAGGTATTCCTTTCTTTTTTCTTCGGGAAGGGTATCGCTTTTCATCAAGCTGATAAGCGCGCAAAGAGAAACGAGAGGGGTTTTTATTTCGTGAGAAAAATCATTTACAAAGTCGGTATGAAGTATTTCTGTGCTTTCAAGCTCCATGGCGAGTGAATTAAAGCTGTTGGTGAGCTTTTTCATTCCGTCGTATTTGCCGAGGTCAATGCGCGTTGAATAATTTCCCTCGGATAGCTGTGTCATACCGTCAACGATTGTATTTATAGGTTTAAATATAATTTTTCCGAGAATAAGCGCTAAGACGAGACCTATAATTATACTCGTTCCCGCAAATACGAATATCCAATACCATCCGGAATTCTGCGAGTCACCCAATGAGATAAGTTTAAAATGTATAAACGTATATTCAAGAACGCTTGCGACCGCGAGCGCGACAAGCAGAATAGCGGCTGTGCCTGCAACGAAAACGATATTAAGCCGGCTTGTAGGAGACAGCTTTTTTTTCATATCTTTTTCACCGCCTTGTATCCGAGTCCGCGTATATTTTCAATTTCGAATTCGCCCCATCCCTCAAATCTTTTTCTGATTCTGCCGATGTGCACGGTCACGGTTTCAGGGTCGGTTTCGCATTCGAGACCCCATATCTCGTCCATGAGCTGAATTCTCGTAAATATTTTTCCCGGATATGAAAGAAGTTTATAAAGAAGCTGAAATTCCTTCTGCGGCAATTCCTGCGTAATTCCGTGTCCTGTTACGGAATAGGAATCGTAGTCGAGGACCACGTCACCGATAACTATTTTTCTTTCGTTTACTATTTTGAATCTTCGAAGAAGCGCCTTGATGTGCAAAAGAAACTCGTCAGGGTCGATAGGCTTTGACATAAAGTCGTCAATACCGGCGATAAATCCTTTTTTTCTGTCTTCAGGTAGCTGTTTTGCGGATACCATAAGGATAGGGAAGTCCTGATTATAGTCTCTAATCTCACGCGTCAGCTCGTAACCGTCTGTTCCCGGCATCATAATGTCGATTATTGCAAGGTCTATGTGTTCTTTTTCAAGAAAATCTAACGCTTCGTTTGCATTCTTGGCAGTAAACGCAACGTAACCGCTTGATTCGAGAATTTCTTTCATTACGAATCTTATGTTTTTATCATCGTCAACAATAAGTATGTGAAACATAGTCTTTACCTCCCATATATTTTATATTTTATCACACAATTTTGAATAAGTCAATGAAGGAGCATTTTTTATATAATTAGTTAAAATTAGCTTGTTTTTCATTTATGCTAATAAAAAAGCGGCAAGGTTGAAGTTCCTTGCCGCTTATCGGTAGCTAATTATACTTGTTTAAAGTACCATATTATTTTGTGAATTTTGTTTTCGGTAAATATGTTTCCTCATTGTTTTGATACAAATATAATTGCAATATCCCAAATACATTTTTTTCTGTGTTGTACACAATAGTATATGTAACTATTTCTTGTTTCAAAACAAATACTACAAAGATAGTATCATCATGTTGAATCTCAATGTTTTTTGCATTCAACACATCCAATTCTTTAAGTGCTGATTGAATATGATATGCAGAATCTATAACTACATAATCCCAACTTTCAATTATGTTATCAAACACTATCTCTCCGTGCTCTTTTTCATATTCGATTATGTCATTATATAATACCGTATTAGACTCAATTTGTAGGGATCCACTGCAACTAAAAAGCTGAAGAAACATCAGTATAAATACTAAAATTAAACATAATAGCTTCATTTTAATTAGTGGAAGATGAGTTAGTTGGAATCAAATAAGTGTATTGTGTTCCGTTTGCAACAAACCGTCTCATTTGACCATTTGCAACTGCATTTGCAATATTGTTCCATATAACGTATGGGATGGTCATTCCATTCGCAGGTCGGCTTGGAAAAGTCATATTTTTGAGCAATTCGCGTCCCATTTCGTTATTGTATAGATCCATCTGGGTGTCTATATTGTTTGGATCATACTGAGGTGAACCGGTTTCATGTGCAGTTGCGAATGCTTCCATATATGAATCACTAGTTCCCCTTGCTCCCATTGCGTTCCATAAAGCATGTCTGAAAGCATCTCCGTTTGTTGCCCAAGTATTACCACCAAAGAATTGCTTCTCCATTCTGTTAGCATAATCGGCTTGCACTAAAATAACAGCTCCCCATGCAGGGTTTGAATTGAAAATTTCAATTTCTTGAGAATTGAGCAGAGTTTCACTATTAGGCAATAAGCAGCTGTAATCATAAGATGCCGATGATTTTGTATAGGACAACCTTTCTACATCAATTGGTTCAGCAACGGTGTTTAGATCATCAATCGTATAATAGTTGTGCTCGTTAATATAAGCTTCTATTTTTCTTAGACTATACTTTATGCCTTCACCCAATGTTTCAGATATGTAACATTCCTCAAAATCGAAGGAATTAAAATAATCCATTGTTTCATTTGACATTGGTGATACGGATGCAGCGGACACACTCAGAGTGCTTGCAAACATAACGCATATACAAACGAACAGTAATAAAAATCTTTTTTTCATGAATTCTCCTTTCTTTTAGCTACCGTGCAGGAGATCGGGACAATTCGTGTAAAAAATAAGACGGCAAAACAAAATGTATTGCCGTAGAGATACGCATATAATCTCATATACATATTTCCTACGGCGGCATTATCCGCATCAGG
>JAZQKG010000063.1:0-20461 GCA_045542035.1 Eubacteriales bacterium
GAGGTGTGTGCAGGCACTTCCGATGAGAATTGCCGCTGCCAGTTCACCTCTCCGTCATGCTTCGCATGCCACCTCTCCCAGAGTGAGAGGCTTTCAGTGCGCACCATTAAGGCTCGCCCTCCGGGAGAGCTCCCGCGTCAGCGGGTGAGAGGGCGCTATATATCCGAATAAGGAACAAACGAGCTGGCCATATCCTTAAACATTTTATTCATTTTTCTCTTATATTCATCTGAAACCTCGGCTGTTTCCTTGCAATTTTCCATCGCCCTGTCAAACTCTCTTAAAGTAGCATCTACCAGAGCCTCTTTAAGAATTTCTTTGCCCGATAATTCATTATTATTTCTGTCTTTTGTGTCCATAATTTTTACCTCCTTTATATTTATATTATAACACGGTGGTATAAAGTTTTCAAGTAGGTAGTATGAAACTGTTATATTTAGCGGTAAAATATTTACAGAAAGGGCGGTGATATTATGAACATACACGAAAAATTGCATCAAATACTGAATGATCGAAAATGGACAGAATATCGCCTGTCCAAAGAGAGCGGACTTTCAGAAACCACCATATACAATATTTTCACACGCAACACTACGCCCAGTCTTGTGACTTTAGACTACATCTGCAAAGGTTTTGGAATAACTCTTTCACAATTTTTCGCAGAGGGCGAAATGGTAGAACTTACACCCGAATTAAAGGAGCTCTTTGATAGTTGGGTCAACCTCACGATTGAACAAAAGCAAGCTGTTAAGAATCTTCTTGACGTTATGAACAACAAATAATGAAAAAATGCGCCACAATTAGTATGGCGCATTTTTTCATTTATCAATCTGATTTTTAGTTATTTGCACCTTTTGATAAAAAAACTGTCTCAAATTCACATTTGAGACAGTTTTTTATTATACAGTTTTCTTTCCGCCGTTTTTGAGAAGCGACATCTTTATGTTCCAAAGCTTTTCGGAAAGGTCGACGTAATATTTATGCGGGTTCTCAAATCTCTTTACCTCGTCCCACAGCGTGTCTATCTCTTCCTTGCAATATTTCTGAATTTCGGATATATGCGGAGTTTTATATACACACTCGCCGCCCTTGAAAATAGGAATGAGAAGCTCACGCAGAGTATAATTGGTAAACTCCTTTTTCTTCCAGGTTTCGATAGGGTCAAATATCTCTAGCGGCTTGTCCGTGTCAATTTTTTCATCGTATACGCAGAGCAAATCGGCAGACGCCTTGCCGGTTTCGTTATCGTATATTCTGTATATTTTTTTGAAATGCGGATTGGTTATTTTCTCGGGGTTTTCGGATATTTTGATTTTCGGAACTACCTCTCCGCCCTCTTCCTTGGCAACGAGCTTATACACTCCGCCAAACACCGGCTGTGACTTTGCGGTTATCAGACGCTCGCCCACTCCGAAGGAATCAATCCTTGCGCCCTGATGGATTATATCGCGGATAATATTCTCGTCAAGAGAGTTTGAAACGACTATCTTACACTCGGTAAGACCTGCCTCGTCAAGCATTTTTCTTGCTTTCTTCGAAAGATAGGTTATATCTCCCGAATCAAGTCTTATTCCGCACTTTGTAATTCCAAGCGGCAAAAGCACCTCTTTGAACGCGCGGATAGCGTTCGGAACTCCGCTTTTTAAAACGTCGTAGGTATCGACGAGAAGCGTCGCGTTATTTGGATACATTTTACAGTAAGAAACGAACGCCTCATACTCCGTGTCAAACATTTGAACCCAGGAATGCGCCATAGTGCCCGTAGCGGGAATCGCGTAATCCCTATCCGAGATAGTGCAGGCTGTTGCCGCGCATCCGCCGATATATGCGGCTCTTGCGCCGAGTATCGCTCCGTCAGCTCCTTGAGCGCGTCGGGAGCCGAATTCTGCCACGGGTCTGCCGTCAGCGGCTCTTACGACCCTGTTCGCCTTGGTTGCGATAAGCGACTGATGATTAAGTGAAAGTAGCAAAAACGTTTCTATAAACTGCGCTTCGATAGACGGCGCGCGCACCGTCATCAAAGGCTCACCGGGAAATACCGGAGTTCCTTCGGGAACGGCATATATATCGCCTGTAAAACGGAAGTCCTTCAAATAGTTAAGAAATCCCTCGGAGAAAATATTTTTCTCGCGGAGAAAAGCTATATCCTCATCTGTAAATTTCAGAGTTTTTATATATTCGATAACCTGCTCAAGTCCTGCGGCAATAGCAAATCCGCCGCCGTCAGGCACTTTGCGGAAAAATACGTCGAAATAGGCTATCTCATTCGCTTTTCCAAGTTCAAAATAACCGTTAGCCATTGTCAATTCGTAAAAGTCGCACAGTAGAGTATTATTAAAATTAGACATCTGTATTTTCCTTTCGAAAATTCAAGTTATAAATCAAGCTTCATATCGCCTTCGCGTATCCAGCCAAGCTTTCTCATTATCTCAGAGAATATCAAGGATAAAACAGCAGGCAATACAACGCATACGAGAATAACTCCGATAACAGAACCTGCGGTGAAGCCCATATCACTGAAAACTCCGATAGGACCGACGAGGCCGCAGGTTCCCATGCCTGCTGAAACGCCCGTACACTCGAGCTTGAAAAGGCAGGTGGAAATGGGACCCGTTATTGCCGAGGCAAGCGTCGCGGGAATCCAGATAAGAGGTTTTTTTACTATATTGCCCATCTGAAGCATAGAGGTTCCAATGCCCTGCGCCACGACTCCTCCCCATCTGTTTTCACGGAAGGAAATAACGGCAAAGCCGACCATCTGCGCGCAGCATCCCGCAACCGCCGCGCCGCCCGCAAGACCTGTTATACCAATCATAGCGCATATTGCCGCTGAGCTTATCGGAAGGGTAAGAATTATACCTACGACTACCGAAATAATTATGCCCATAAGGAAGGGCAAAATCGTCGTGGTGTAGTTTATGAAGTAGCCGAGCCAATACATCGCGTAGGCGATAGCGGGGCATAAAAGCATCGCGATGAGAGCGCCCGCGCCGAGAGTTACGGCAGGTGTCACGAGAATATCAACCTTCGTTGCTTTTGAAACGAGCTTTCCTACCTCAACCGCGACAAGAACGCACACGAACGCTCCGAATGGTCCTGCGGTGACGGATTTTTCTACCCCCTCAAAAACAACCTCAGCGCCAAATGCGTTACCGAACATACCGACAACTCCGGCAGAAAGCATAACAAGCATCGGAGCTTTAAGCGCGTAGGCTATCGCGATTCCTATAACAGCTCCGGTAGCTCCGCCCGCACCCGAGAGCAAATCAAAAAATTCGCGTATATGGTTTCCGCTTGGTATGTATTTCGCAACCGTGCTAAAAATAGTTCCCATAAGGAGCGACGCAAAAAGGCCGAGAGCCATAGCGCTCATAGCGTCAACAAAATACAGTTTAGGAGAAAGCGTTACTCCCCTCTTATAAAGAAAGTCTCTGAAGCCGCTTTTCTTTTTTATTTCTTCCATAATTTCAGCCTTTCCTTTCCCTGTCGATGTAATTCTGCAGAATTATCTCAGCTGATAGCGTGTCTATAGCCGATTTGCGTTTTTTTCCAAACGTTCCGCTCCCGTCGAGAAAGCGGTATGCAGCCATAGTGCTCATACGCTCGTCATAAAAATCGAGCGGTATATCTGTGATTTCCGAAAGAATTTTCGCGAAGGCGCGAACGGTATCCACGCGTCCCCCCTCGCTCCCGTCCATATTCTTAGGAAGCCCTATTATTATTTTTTTACATCCTCGTGATTCAGCTTCTTTTGCGACACGGATAGCGGTGTTTCGCATTCCGCCCTCGCTCACCGTGCATATTCCGCTGGCAAGCATTCCCATAACGTCGCATTCCGCAATTCCGGTGCGCACGTCACCGTAATCCACTCCGAGATATTTTCCGTGCTTTAAATCCATAAGCCTCTCCGTTTAATTTGTTTTTTAGAATAATATATTTTATACTCTTGCCCCTCAATCGTTATTTTACACAAAAAGCGTAGGCCTTATTGTTTTTTATACACAAAAACAATAAATTCGATATCCGTTTCCAAAATGTCGAGAGAAAATATTCTCTCCCGCTCTACCCTTCCGGTTCTGTAAGCGTACGGAGTCATCATAAAAAGCGATTTTATTTTTTCTTTACTGTCAAGAGTAATCCTGTACTTTATATTTTCTTCCGAAACAAGCTCAAATCCTTCAATTTGAGAATCACCTACAGTATTTTTATACGGCTTGTCATACGCCGCGGACTTAAGCCCGAAAAGATGCTCCACACCGGGAATCGCCATAACGAATATGCCCCCCGGCTTAAGCGCTCTCAAAACCTCGTCGGGCGCAAGAGGGGAAAACATATTTACGGCGCAGTCAAAGTATCCATTCGCAACCGGCATTTTATAAGCGCTTGCAACCGCAAGCTCAAGACGCTTATTTCTCCTTGCGGCATATTTAACGGCATCACGCGATATATCAAAGGCAGAGACGGATACCGTCAGCCCCGCGTCTGAAAAGCCGCGCTCTATTATATTGGTATAATACCCCTCGCCGCAGCCTATATCAATTATGGCTCCATCAGAAATATATTTTTTTATAGTCTCAGAGACCTTGTCCGCAAGGGGTTTATACGCACCCGTGTCAAGAAAAGCTCTCCTTGCTTCAACCATCTCGCGATTATCGCCGTGGGTTCCCCCCGCAGACGATAATAAGAGATTATAATATCCCGCCTTCGCTCTGTCATAGGCGTGTCCATTTTCACACTTTGCGCACACGCCGTCTTCGATAAGAGGCATCGCGCATTTTGGGCAAACAAAATTCATAGCGAACCTTTCTGATGTGTGTTTAATAATAAAGATTTTATACAATCAGCATCGCGTCGCCGTAATGTACGGTATATAAGAAATTACCGATTGGCAAACTTTCGCAAACCAATCGGTAATCAGAATCGTTCAATGGCTTGCAGGAACAAACTCTACCTTCAATTTCATTCCCATTCCGTCTGCCAACCGCTGGAGAGTACGCAAAGAAGGATTAGCATTGCCGTTTTCCAATTTACTGATGTCCGCCTGTGCAATTCCGGTACGAGCCGCTAAATCCTTTTGTGTCAGTCCCGCCGCTTTTCTTGCATCAAGCATTGCCTGAATAATGGAAAACTCCGCATCAAGCGCATCATATTCTTTTTTGAACTCTTCATTTTGAAGTTGTTCGTTCAAAAAATCCTTGTAATTTGTCATATCACTTTCCCTCCCTGTTCAAAAATTCGTTTCGATATTTCTTTGCAAGATCAATTTCACTTTTAGGAGTTTTTTGCGTTTTCTTGACAAAGCCGTTTGTGAGGACAATTTTTCTGCCGATAACGAAAAAGTACAACACTCTCGATATATTCGAACCGCTTTTCGCTCTGATTTCAAATATTCCATCAACGAGATGTTCCGAGTACGGCATTCGGAGTGCCGTTCCGTTTTTTGCCAACAAATCAATGGTTCGCAACAATCTTGCTCTCATTTTATCGTCAACGGATAAAAGAAATTCTTTCACAGGTTCACTTCCATCGGGCTTATCATAAAAAACGATCTCAAATTCCTGCATTTATAGTGTCTCCTAAAAATATGGGATTTATCCCTTAATTATATTATATGGGATTTATCCCATTTTGTCAATAGATTTTCACAAGTTTTTAAAAAGATTTTAACTATTTCTTATATCCCATAAGCATCGCCACCCGATGCTCATATAAGAAAACGCCTTACTTTCAGTAAGCAAAATCCGTCCAATTTGGCAAAAAAACGAAAAATTGAAGCTGATATCAGCTCATTGCAGAAAATTACCAATCGGTTGCGAGTTTACCGATTGGCAATTCCGTACATTATTCGTTTTTTGTTTTGTATACATTGCACCAAAAATTCTTTTATTCTATAAACATCGCATCACCGAAGGAGAAAAAGCGATACCGTTCTTTAACCGCTTCGAAATACGCCGACATAACGAAATCCTTACCCGCGAGGGCGGACACGAGCATAATCAACGTACTTTCCGGCAGATGAAAATTCGTTATAAGCGCATCCGTTGCTTTAAATTTATATCCCGGGTAGATAAATATCCCCGTTTCACCTTTTATCGCGTTCACGCGTCCGTCATCGCTCGACACGCTCTCGAGGACGCGGCAGGACGTTGTTCCGACGGCTATTATTCTTCCGCCCATCTCACGCCTTCTGTTTATCTCCTCAGCCACCTCATCAGGCATATAGAAATACTCACCGTGCATAAGATGCTCTTCAATCTTATCAACCTTAACGGGTCTAAACGTTCCAAGACCTACGTGAAGAGTTACCTCTCCGTAACCGACGCCCTTAGCCTTTATTTTTTCTATAAGCTCACGGGTAAAATGAAGCCCCGCGGTAGGAGCTGCGGCAGAGCCCTCTTTTTTCGCGTATACCGTCTGATAATCCTCTTTGTTCTTTAATTTTTCGGTTATGTAAGGAGGCAGCGGCATATTTCCGACAGCGTCAAGAACCTCGTAAATATTACCGTATTTTTCGGTATCGTATTCGAATTTTACGGTGCGGTTACCGCCCTCAACTATATCCGTAACGGTAGCTTTAAGTATATTTGAGAAGCTGAACGACGCTCCAACCTTAGCGCGTTTGCCGGGACGCACAAGAGTTTCCCACTCACCGGAATCAAGCATACGCAATAGCAAAAGCTCCATATCGGCTCCCGTCTTCTCGGTTACACCGAGCAGTCGCGCGGGAATAACCTTAGAGGAATTGACAACGAGCATATCCTCGGGATTAAGATAATCGACAATATCCGAAAAAATCTTATGCTCAATGCGCCCTGTGGCTCTGTCAAGAACCATAAGGCGACACTTATCGCGCTCGGCACTCGGTGTCTGAGCTATAAGCTCCTCCGGCAAGTCGTAATAAAAATCACTCGTCTTAAGCGTTGTATTTATTCTTTCGTTTACTATTTCCCGTTTTATTTCTTTCATATTGAGTCCATTCTTATCCGTGCCAAAAAGCAAGGCTCTTTCATAAAATAATACTGTGTACATTATACACCATAATTATTATTTTTTCAAGGGTACACAGAAAATGAAAAAGAATTTGATTTTCCGCGGTGCTGCAACCGCGTTGATAACGCCTATGAAAAGAAGGCGAATAGACTACGATGCCCTTTCGAATCTTATAGAGTTTCAGCTTGACGGCGGTATTGAAGCTCTCGTAGTCGGCGGAACTACGGGAGAAGCCGCAACCCTCTCCGACAGTGAAAGATACGAGATGTATAAATTCGTTAAGGACAAGACACAAGGTCGCGCAAAAATAATTCTCGGAACGGGAACTAACGACACGAGAATGGTTATAAACCACACAAGGAAGGCTGCCGCAATAGGCTGCGACGCTACTCTTATTGTTACTCCATACTACAACAAGGGTACGCACAGCGGCGTAATTAAGCACTACAAAACGATTGCCGCCCTCTCGGATACACCGATAATACTCTATAACGTTCCAAGCCGCACAGGAGTAAATCTTACCATCCCACAGCTTGAGGAGCTTGCGAAAGAAGAAAGCATTGTCGCGATCAAAGAAGCGTCGGATTCCGTCGACCGACTCACCGAACTTTTAAAATTCGGTGATGAGTTATATCTTTACGCGGGCAACGATTCCCAGATATTCGCGACTCTTTCGGCAGGCGGCGCGGGAGTTATTTCTGTTCTCTCAAACATATATCCAAGTGCTGTCAGCAAAATATGCCGCGACATATTTCTTGGTGATAAGGAATCAGCGTTAAAATATCAGCTTTTGTTTCTTGATTTTATAAAGCTTCTGTTCAAAGAAACAAACCCCTCACCGATAAAATACGCTATGAACGTCATGGGGCTGTGCAGCTCGGAGATTAGACTACCGCTTGACAGACCCGAGAAGAAAACTCAAGCAGCGATAAGAAAGGAAATCTCTAAGTTGAGTAATACTCTTCCACAATCTTATCTATATCCTCACCGGGATAACTGCGTTCAAAAGCTTTTTTGAAGGCTTCCTTAGGGTCAAAATTCCCATACCTTGTTTTTTGCTCTTTTTTCGCGTAGCGACTGTATGTATTTTCATTTCCATTTTTATTTTCATTTATATTTCCATTTACAGCATAACCTTGCATAGATTTGCACGCGTTTGCATCATTTTGCATAATTTTTCCTCACCCCGACTCGTTTTACTGAATCGGGGTGAGGAAAAAGCAATTATATCTTATACAGTTTTTATCATATTGGAATCCGCAATTTCTATATACGCGTTACCGTCGATAGACGAAACAAGCGATGAGAAAAACGACGTCACGGGAAATTCCGTAAAATAATGCCCCGCTTCAATGAGATTTATTCCCATATCCGACGCTTCCTCCATCACGTTATAGCTGAGCCTTCCCGAAAGGTATGTATCAGCTCCCGCGGCAATAGCATCCTTCACGTAATCCTTTCCGTCTCCTCCGACGAGCGCTACGCGCTTCACTGGATTATAAGCATCGGCAATACGGACTCCGTCAGCGCCAAGCGACATTTTAATGCTTTCCGCAAACTCCTCAAGCTCGCATTCCTCGGCAAGAGTTCCTATTCTTCCAAGACAATCCTCACCGAAAGGTATAACGTCGGTAAGGCCTATGGCTTTTGCGAGCAAATCGTTAACTCCGCCGACGACCTTATCCGCTCTCGTATGGAAGGAAAACACCGATACGTTATTTGAAATCAGCTTTATAATTTTTCTTGATATATGATTTTCTTCGGTTATTCTTTCTATAGGCTTAAACACAAGCGGATGATGCGATATTATAAGGTCAAAATTTCTGCCTATCGCATAATCAACTATCTCCTCAGTAACGTCAAGAGTGATAAGAATATTATTAACCTCGGCAGAAAAATCCGATGAGCACATAATTCCGTCGTTATCCCATTCGCATGAGAGATGCTCGGGAATGCGCTCGGCAAGCTTTTCATATAATTTTTTTACCGTCATATTTTTTCCTTTCTTGATTCTTCTTTTATTAAGAATCCATTCGCCACATAAGCTCGGAGAGAAGTTTTTCCTCCGGCGGATTCTGACCGCTCATACGCTTCCCGTCAATAGCTCGTCTCAAAGCATTTATCTTAACTTCAAAATAGCCAAGCTTTGACTCGGAAAAACTCGCACGGGGTCCAACTTCTCCGAATTCAGCCTCAAAATCCGAAATTTCGCGCTCCTTGCCCACGTACTCTGCCGCAAGACAAAGATAATATTTTCCGCTGTCGCAGGAATATTCCTCGCCAACGGTTGCAAAACCGTTTTTAGCAAGATATTTCCTAAGTGCGCTCTGACGTGACATAGGCTGGAGAACAAGCCGCACGCCCTTCTCTTTTAGATGAGGCGACCGCTCGATTATATCGCAAATAAGCTCCCCGCCCATTCCGCATATCGCGTAGTCGGTAATACCCATACCCGAAAGCCCCGCAGCGCCGTCGGTTAATACGAATGAAATCGAATCGTCATATCCGAATTCTTCCGCATTGCGCCTTGCGCTCTCAAGCGGGCCTTCGTTTATATCCGCACATACCGCGCGGGATATCCTTCCCTCTCCGAGTAAAAAGAGAGGCAGGTATGCGTGATCCGTGCCAATATCAGCAAAATACGCACCCTGCCTTACGAAACCCGATGCGGAAAGAAGTCTTTTTCCTATTGCAGGGGATTTCATTTCTTCGACTCGAGGAACTCGTTTATCTTCTTAACGAGAGCGTCAGCGTCAGTTCCGTGAACTATACAAGCATCCTCAATGGATTCGCCTCTTGAATGAGGGCATCCGAGGCAGTGCATTCCTATCTCGAAAAAGAACTGCGCGGTTTCAACGTCAAAGTCTAAAATATCGCCTATAAGCGTTTCTTTTGTAACTTTCATGTTTTTTCAGCCTTTCAACTTAAATTTACACTGTTAGTATATCACAGTATTATAAAAAAATCAATAGATATTTTTTATTTCATTGAAGTGATGTCCTGCGGAAAATTTACACAAGGCTATTTACTTTTATATTTTTTTGTGCTATAATACAGTTAATGGTTAGAATGGTAATTATACGCATTTTAAAAAATGCAGGAAGGCAGAGATTAAACGATGATCGTTGCGCTTGAAGAAGCGAAAAGAAAATTAAACGAGCTCAGAGACGTCATAGCCGAGCTTGGTAATCAGTTAAGAATAGAAGAAGCGAAGGAGCGCTCGGCAGACCTTGAGCGCGAAACGATGGTTCAGGATTTCTGGAACGACGCTGAAAAATCCTCAAAGAAGCTCCAGGAAATAAAGCAGCTCAAAAACAAGGTTGAGAGCTACGAGGAGCTTGAAGCAAAGCTTGAGGACGCGTACACTCTTTGCGAAATGGCAATAGAAGCAAACGACGAGGATTCGGTTGAAGAGGTCGTTTCGGAAACCGAATTTATAGAAAGCGAAGCCGAGAAAAAGAGAATAGAGGTTCTCCTCTCCGGCCCGTACGACAAGAACAACGCGATAGTTTCATTCCACCCGGGTGCCGGCGGAACAGAGGCGCAGGACTGGGCGTCAATGCTCTACCGTCTTTATACCCGTTGGGGTGAAAAACACGGCTTCAACGTTAAGCTTATCGACTGGCTCGACGGAGACGAGGCAGGAATCAAATCCGCGACAATTATGGTAGAGGGAATTAACGCCTACGGATATCTTAAAAGTGAAAACGGCGTTCACCGCCTTGTAAGAATTTCTCCCTTTGATTCCTCGGGAAGAAGACATACGTCATTCTCTTCAGTTGAGGTTATGCCCGAATTTGAGGACGACGATTCAATAGTTATACGAGATGAGGATATAGAGGTTACAGCCCACCGTTCAAGCGGCGCGGGCGGTCAGCATATCAACAAGACCGACTCCGCTATCAGAATAGTTCATAAGCCGACGGGTATCGTCGTTGGATGCCAGACCGAGAGAAGCCAGCTTCAGAACAAGGAGACGGCAATGAAAATGCTGAAATCCAAGCTTATGGAAATAAAAATGCGCGAAAAGCTCGAGCGAATCGAGGACATTCAGGGCAACAAAGCCAATATTGAATGGGGCAGCCAGATCCGAAGCTACGTCTTCATGCCCTATACCCTTGCAAAAGATACGAGAACAGGCTACGAGGACGGAAACATCGACGCCGTTATGGACGGTGAAATCGACGGCTTCATCAACGCCTACCTCAAGCAGCTTTCAAAAGAAGAAAAAAATAATTAAATAAGAAAAACCTTGGCTAAAATTATCAACAACCGTAAAATTAGCCAAGGCTTTTAATTTTTATTCGAGGGCTGAAATTATTTTTTCGAGGCTCGCAGTATCTATTTTTTTCTTGTTTCCTTTGACGGTAAGCGTCAGATTCTGCGGTCTGAAAATTTCACACGCCGCCCGCCTTATATCCTTAGGAGTAACTTTATTATAAGCTTCCCTTCGCTCGTCAAGAGACGAATATCCGAGATTCATTATATGGTTATCGTACGCCATGGTGAAGTTAAATTCACGCGCGTCGTCGTAGAGCATATAAGCGTTATCAACGTAGCCGCTCTTCATAAGCTCATCGGCGGAATGAGTTTTTTTCTTGAAAGCATTCAGTATATCAACGGTCATCCTAACAGCGGAAATAAGGTCCTTACTTTTCACCTCATAAGTAAAGTAAAGCTCACCTATGTTACAATATCTTTCAACAGCGCCCGAAATATCGTAGAAAAGTCCGCGAAGCTCGCTCATTTCTATGAAGAATCGTGAATTATACCCCGAAAGAAGCATATCGTAAATAAGGTCGGTCTCGGGAACGCTGACCTTTTTCATATCAAGGTCAAAGGTGAAGCGCACCATTGTAAAATCGGAGTTTTTCACCTCTATTTCGGGTGAACGCTTGAAATGCTTTTCGGAAAGAGGAGCAATATTATTTCTCGGGCATACGCCCTCAGAAAGCTCGTATTTTTCAATAAGCGAAGCAAGGTACGAGACGTCACCGTCATTGAAATTTCCGGTTACGTAAAAGAATATGTTTTCGCTCCCAAACACACCTTTTCTGTATTCCTCAAGGCGCTTTCCGGTTATTTTACCGACACCGGCAGCCGTTCCGGTTATTGAACGCGCAAGTGATGTTCCTTTATGCACTATACTGTTTGTGAAAGTGAGAAGCGAGCTTTTGTCATCCGCTTCTCTTATCTCGGCTTTTATGCGGCGGCGCTCTGTGTCTATCTCCTCTTTTTCGAGAATTATAGGTGAGAAGAGGCGCGTCAGTATCTCTGCTCCGAACGAAAATTTTCCAGACTCGCCCGACACGTAAAACTGAACCATCTCGGAATAGGTTGACGCGTTAAATTCGACACCGCGCCTGTCAAGCTCTGAATATAGCTCTCCGCCCATAAGCTTATTGACGTTTCTTATCGAAATATGCTCAAGGAAATGGGTAATCCCGTTATCGCGCTCCGATTCGTACATACTGCCTGCGCGCGCGAAAAGAGAGATAAAGAAACCGTGCAGCGACGGATTATTATATCCGAATATCTGAACTCCGTTTTTAGTAACAAGCTTTTTTTCCACGGTATATCCCCCTTTTCAATATCTACGCTTTGCCAATCCTTGCGCTAAACAGTATATCACTAAAGACCGAATATGTCAATAATTCTATAAATAAAATATCTATAATATTGACTTTAGATGCCAAATAGTTTATAATAGCAAGGAGAAAAGAAAAAGGAGGAGCGCTTATGCTCGACGAAAAATTTAAAAAACGCATGACGGCGCTTCTCGGCAGTGAATACGAAGAATTTGCCAATGCTCTTGAGAAGGACGCGGTACGAGGCTTGCGCGTTAACACTTTAAAAGCCGACATCGAAAAGGTTGCCCTCGCATTTGAAGATAAGCTCACGTCCTTAAGCTACGCTGAGGACGGATTTATCCTTAAGGATGCTGACGGAATAGGCAACACACCCGAGCATCACTCGGGTATGATATATATACAAGACCCAGGAGCAATGGCGACCGCAAACGCGCTTGATATTTTACCCGGCTGGAGCGTTCTTGATATGTGCTCAGCTCCGGGCGGAAAATCCGGTCAAGCTGCAGCGAAAATAGGAGACGAAGGTTTTCTTCTTTCAAACGAATTCATTCCCAAAAGAGCGAAAACCGTCGTTTCAAATTTTGAAAGACTTGGAATCAAAAATGCGATAGTTACCTCGCTTGATACGGCAGAGCTTCCTAAGCTATACTCAGGAATATTCGACCTCGTAATTGCCGACGTTCCCTGCTCGGGCGAGGGTATGTTCCGCAAAAGCTCAGAGGCTCTTTCCGAGTGGAGCGAGGAAAACGTCACAGCGTGCGTAAAAAGGCAAAAAGAGATAATGAAAAACGCCGCGCCTCTCGTAAAGCCGGGCGGTTATCTTCTCTACTCCACCTGCACATACTCACTTGAAGAAAACGAGATGATAATAGACGAATTCCTCTGTAACAATCCCGATTACGAGCTTGTTCCCGTAAAGGAAACCCTCCGCCTCGCGACGCGTGACGGAATAACCTTCGACGGAGCTAAATCCAAGGACTTAAACCTTACGAGGCGCTTTTATCCGCACGTGTCAGACGGTGAGGGGCAATTCATCGCGCTTCTTCAAAGAAGCGAAAATATAGATATTTTGACAACTATACTTTACAAAAATTCAACAAAACCACTCACAAAGGAAGAAAATGCGGCAATAAAACGTTTTTTTGCCGAAAACCTTTCCGAAGAACCGCGCGGAAAAATAGTTAAAACGGGAGAAAATATTGTAATATTGTCACACGGGTTTCCACCTCCTCCAAAATCCGTATTTTCCGCAGGAGTACTTCTCGGCGCTGTCGAAAAGGGACTTCTCTTCCCTTCGCATCAGTTTTTTTCGGCATACGGTAAGCTTTTTTTGCGACAGGAGAATTTAAGCCGCGGCGACGTGAGAATTCAAAAATACCTAAGAGGCGAGGAGATTGAAGCAAAGGATATCACGGAGGGCGGCTGGTGCGTTATTACCTACGAGGGAGTCACTCTCGGTGGCGGAAAGACAAGCCTCGGAAAAATCAAAAATCATTACCCCAAAGGGTTAAGAGTAAAAGGTTAATAAATTTAAAGGAGATATAAAAAATGGCAGACAAAATACTTGCAACGGTAGGCGGACTTACCGTTACCGAAAAGGAAATAGACGAGCTTATTATGAGCCTCGGTCAGAGAGGGCAGGCATACAACACTCCTGAAGGAAGACGCGCGATTCTTAACCAAGTTATAGGCAACAAGCTTCTTTTGCTTGACGCAAGACGCAACCTCTACGAAGCAGAGCCCGCGTTCAGAGAGCAGCTTACAAAGATTAAAGACAACCTTCTTATAAGCTACGCGGGTGAGAAGGCTATTGCATCCGCGACCGTTACCGACACCGAAGCAAAAGAATACTACGAAAACAATAAATCTCAGTTCACGTCGGGTGAAACTGTAAACGCGAGCCACATTCTCGTTGATACAGAGGTAAAAGCAAAAGAAATATACGCTGAAATTTCATCGGGCAAAAAGAGCTTTGAGGATGCGGCAAAGGAATATTCATCATGCCCTTCAAAAGAAGCAGGCGGAAACCTCGGTGACTTTGGCAGAGGACAGATGGTTCCCGAATTTGATAAGGCAGTTTTCGAGATGGAGGTCGGAGCGGTTACCGAGGAGCCTGTTAAGACGCAATTTGGCTATCACTTAATAAAGCTTAACGCAAAAAAAACCGCGAAAGAGATGGAATACGCTGAAATTAAAGACGAGATAAAAGCAGGACTTCTTAACGAGAAGCGCCGCAAGGCATACGAATCAAAGATTAACCAGCTCAAAATCATGTATCCCGTCGATATGAATACTCTTTAATTTTTACCAAAAATATAAAATAACAACGAACCTTTACAGAACAATCAGATTAAAAATGGTAGAAAATGAACTTTTAAAGAAAAGATTCACCGAGCTTGCAAACAAATCGTATAACGCGGGAATATATATGTTTACCGACTTTTTAGGTCTTGCCGAGCAAGCATTATTCAACGAGGTAAAACCCAATTTCCGTGGCATACCTTATACTGCATTCGGCGGAGTTTCGGGAGCTGAGCGGGTTATGATCCGTTTCGGAGACGAGGAAAGCTTCGGTTATACCGACCCTTTTCCGATAGTATGTATAAAAGCAGAGCCTCTGTCACAAAAATTTGCAGACAGGCTGACGCACAGGGATTTTCTCGGCGCTATACTAAATCTCGGCATAGATCGCTCTACACTTGGTGATATTCCCATCGTAGATAACGTCGGTTACATTTTTGCGAAGGAAGACATTGCTCCATATATTTTATCCGAGCTTAAGAGGGTCAAGCATACCGACGTTAAGCTTTCAATTGCAGAAGAGCTACCTGATGGCGAGCTTTACAGGACAGAACGCAAAAAAATCCAGGCAAACGGTGAAAGAATAGATGCTGTGATTGCCAAGGTATATTCAATATCACGTGACGATTCCCTCTCACTCTTTCAAAAAAGGCTTGTTTACGTTGACGGCAGGCTTTGCGAAAACAATTCATATATACCAAAAAGAAACGAGGTAATCAGCGTCCGCGGCTATGGCAGAATGATATACCTCGGATATGAAACTACATCAAAAAAAGGAAAGCTGAATATCGAAGTCGACCTATACGTCTGATAGGCAGTGGCTGTCGGCTACGACTGGCTTTATGACTGTCTGACCTAGAGCATAGACAGCGCGATAGCAATAAAAACACAGAATTCTAAAAAAGAATATTTAAATCTACTTATTTAAGGACAGAAAATGTATTACGGATATAACATCAGTGACTATACGGCAAATCTTGCAAGACAGGCAGAAGAGGATTGCCGCGACGTATTTAAAAAAATAGAAGAAAACGCGCTCATCTCGTCGGCAAAGGTGCTTTCGGCTTTTCAGGAATGCAGAGTTTCAACAGCCGATTTCATAGAGATAACAGGATACGGCTACACCGATTCGGGACGTGACAAGCTTGAGGAAATTTACGCCAGAGTTTTCGGCGCTGAGGACGCGCTCGTGCGCCCACAGCTTATGTCCGGAACGCATGCGCTGGCAGTTACACTCGGAGGACTTTTGAAGCACGGTGATACCCTTCTCTATATTTCAGGAGAGCCGTACGATACCTTAAAGAGCGTTATAGGAACTGCGGGAAACAGCAGAAACTCTCTTATAAAATGCGGTGTAAAATATGAAGAAATCGACCTTATCGGTGATGAATTTGACATTGAAGCAATAAAGACAAGGCTTAGACTCGGTGGGGTGCGTGTTGCGGCAATACAGAGAAGCCGCGGATACTCTCAGAGAAAAAGCCTTACCATAGATAAAATAGAGAAAGCAATAAAAGCCGTAAAAGAGATATCACCTGAAACCATAGTCATGGTTGACAACTGCTACGGTGAATTCACCGAGGACAGAGAGCCAACCGACGTAGGAGCGGATGTTTTCGTTGGCTCAATGATGAAAAACCTTGGCGCAGGCTTTGCCGTAAGCGGTGGATACTGCGTAGGAAAAAGAGACGTTATAGAGGATATCGCAGAAAGGCTGACTGCCCCCTGCGTAGGAAAGAGCCTCGGCGCGAATTTTAATCAGCTCGCGTCATTTTATAAAGGCTTCTTTATGGCTCCCGCTGCTGTTGCATCAACGCTTAAATCAATGGCTTTCGCGGCAAGACTGCTTGAGCTTTCAGGATTTTCCGACGTTTCCCCGAAATATGACGAAAAGCGCACAGACATAGTTCAGACAATGGATCTGCACTCTGCTGAAAAGCTTATAAAATTCTGCAAGGGCATTCAGATGGGCTCACCTGTTGAGGCATATTGTATTCCCGAGCCGGGAGATATGCCGGGATATCCTCATCCAGAAATTATGGCGGCGGGAACCTTCGTTACAGGCGCTACAAACGAGCTTTCCTGCGACGGACCGCTGTGCGAGCCTTACACCGCCTATATGCAAGGCGGACTTACTTATGAATACGGTAAGCTCGGTGTTATGCGAGCGCTTGACGAAATGCTTGATCTGCATAAGGAAATATGATATGAGTATATGCTATATAGTAGGAGCAGGAGAGTTTTTTGGGAATTTTACGCCAAACGAAAACGATCTTGTAATAGCTGCTGACGGAGGCTACGCGACCTTAAAGAAGCTTGGTATCAGATGCGACGTTCTGATAGGGGATATGGATTCTCTTGAAAAAATCCCCGACGGTATTGAAATTTTAAGACATAAAGTTGAAAAAGACGAAACCGATATGCACCTCGCATATCTTGAGGGAAGGAATAGAGGTTTTTCGAAATTTTCAATATACGGCGGCGTCGGAGGCCGTCCCGATCACACGTTTGCAAACTATTGTTTGCTAAGCTATATAAAAAACGAAGGTAGAAACGCAACTCTCGTCGGCGATGGGTATATTGCTTACACGATTAAAAATGAGGTTACACGGGTACGTGGCAAAGCCGGTGACGGAATATCTATATTTGCCTTTGGGGGCGATTGCGGCGGCGTTTCCGTAAAAGGTCTTTATTATGAGCTTGACGGCGGGAATCTTTCGCCAAGCTTCCCCCTCGGAATCTCAAACCATTTTACAGAAAACGAAGCGGAGATAAGCGCTGAGCGCGGAACTTTGCTCGTAATTCAAAAAATTTGACGAAACCGCTTGACAAGACACATTCGCTGTGTTATAATCTTGTCGAACCGAACAGAATAACATCAGGGGTGCCATGCGCTGAGATGACTGTAGTCAAACCCTTTAACCTGATACGGATAATGCCGTCGTAGGAAGATAGTTAAGTTTTTCTTGAAAGTACTCTACCGCACGGATGTTCATCCTGTGCGGTATTTTATTTTTAGGAGGTATTCAAAATGAATTCTCAAAAAACCGTTCGCGCTCTCGTCGAGAGCGCAATGATGGTCTCGCTCGCGACAGTGCTCAGCATTTTCAAGCTTATTGAAATGCCTTACGGCGGGTCGGTTACCATAGCGTCTATGCTACCGATGGTCATACTTGCCTACAGAAACGGACTTGGCTGGGGTCTTGGTTCGGGTCTTGTGTACGCTGCAATTCAGCAGCTTCTCGGTCTTAACGACCTATCCTACGTTACAGGATGGCAGTCTGTACTTGCCGTAATAATGCTTGACTACATAATAGCGTTCACTGTCGTTGGCTTCGGCGGTATATTCCGCAAGACAGGAAAATCTCAAAGAAGCGCGCTCATTTGGGGCGCCGCGCTCGTTTCGGTGCTTCGGTACGTATGTCACGTTATTTCAGGTGCTACCGTGTGGGTAGGACTTTCGATACCAAGCGAAGCTGCTCTCATATATTCAATAGGTTATAACGCGACTTATATGCTGCCGGAGATGATAATCCTCATAGCCGTGTCATATTATCTCGGCGGAATAATCGATTTTTCACGTCAGACGCCGACACGTGTTGCAGGCGGTCGTCTTACTGAAGGAGACTCATCGCTCTATCTTGCCGTAGGCGCCGCTTACCTTCTTGGTGCTATAGTAGACGTTTGGCTGATAGCTCCATGCCTGCAGGATAAAGAAACGGGCAAATTCATATTCTCCGGATTTGCGAACGTCAATTGGATAGCCGTAATAATAGTCAGCATCCTTACCGCAGCTATAGGAACAGCGCTTTTAATTATGGCAAAAAAGAGGAAAAAACGCGACTAAAGGCAGTCTGCGCCACGGTCTTGACGCAAATCACCCAGCGTCAAGACCTTTTTCTTTGGCATAGTATACAAAGTGAAATGTGCATTTTGCTGAAATTTCAATGATGTTTACCTATTTTAAATTTTTGTCTTGAATTTTAAAAATATTTATGATAAAATTCTATTATCTATAAATTTTTATGAGGTGTTAAAATGAAAAACATTAAAAAATTACTTATAGTTTTTCTGACGCTTACACTCGCATTTTGTCTTTTTGCCTGCGGAGGAGGCGGGGATGACCCCTGCACAAGCCACGTAGACAAAAACACAGACGGCAAGTGCGATAAGTGCGGAGAAACGGTAGAGGAGCAGCAGCCCACGGCAAGCGACGTTGTACTCGTCGAGGACGGAGAGGCTAAATTCCAGATAGTCTATTCGAAGGACTTCACATCGAGCGAAATTTACATTGCCAATAAGATAAAAACCGCGCTTAGCAACGTTGACGTCACAGTTACTTCAACTGTAGAAAAATCCAATAATATTAAAGAATGTGAAATTCTTGTAGGAAACGTCACGACACGCGGCGATAAATATTTCTACGACGGACATACCCTTGGAAAAGAAGGCTACGTTTTCAAAATAGTAGACTCCAAGGTAATCATCAATGCCGGTTCACTTGATATGCTGCAGGAAGCCGTTGAAGAATTTATTGAAGAAATCCTCGGTATAACAAGCAAAACCGATTCCCTCACCGACGTTGTTATGACGTCCGAGCAGCAGATCGAGGAAATCCAGGATTACCGCATCACTTCTCTTGCGATAGACGGTCAAAATATGAAGGGTTATACTATTGCGGTAGATAAGGCGAATACATATCACGTTTCAGCTGCGGAATCTCTTCAGGATTTATTCTACGAGAGAACAGGCTATTGGTTTGAAATAGTAAATTTAGCGGATGCCGATAAATCGGTTGTCTTTAAAAAGGTTGCGAAAAACGCAGTTGATGGCGGATTTAAGGTTAGTACCAATTCAAATAAGCAGCTTCTTATAGAGTGCGGATACGATAACAAAATCGAGGAAGCCGTAGAGCACTTCTTTTCCGACGTTATCGTCACTAAAAAAGATGACGTAAGTCTTAAGGGTGCGCTTTATACGAAAGATATAAGCGTTGTTTATTATAAGGATTTCGGAGCTAAGGGCGACGGAGTGTCGGATGACTTCGAAGCCATCAAGGCAGCGCATGATTTTGCGAACACTTCCGGTCAGACGGTTAAGGCTGATAGCGGAAAAACCTACTATATTCGTGAGACGAGAAAAGGCGGCATGGGTGCCGTTCAAACAATCTCAATCAAAACTAACGTCATTTGGGGTGATGCGAAGTTTATTATTGACGACTCGGCTTTGTCTGTTTTTGACAATACGTATAGACACCGCAGCAATATATTTAACGTATCATCCGATTATTTAGATATAACCGTAACAAATGCAATAAAGCTTGAGGCCCTTAAAGGAGTCGGAGAAGGTACCACGAAGCTTGACCTCGGTCTTGGCTACCCCGCTATGATTACGATATACAACTCAAACCACAAGGTTTACAGACGTTACGGTTACGGAGACGCCGGCGGTCAGGGTCAGGATCAGCATGAGGTTATTCTTATCGATAAAGACGGTAATATTGACGAATCGACACCGTTTATGTTTGACTATACAGAAGTAACCAAATACGTCATTCACAGAACGGACGTTGAGCCAGT
>JAZQKG010000064.1:0-4747 GCA_045542035.1 Eubacteriales bacterium
GATCAATCAGTAACCAATTGCGGAGTTGCATACAGCGGTTTCTTCTACGCCACATCAACAAACGACGTTCTCTTCAAGAACTGTGTTCTTACCGGAAGAAGAGCATACAATAAAAACGGCGGAACAACGGGTACTTACGACTTCGGCGCTAAAGGAGTTAACAAAATCCGTCTTGAAGGATGTATTCAGTCTAACTTCTATATGCAGGCAGCCAGCGATATGGGAGTCACAACAACGTATAAGCAGTCGAACGGAGACGGAAGCGTAACCTTTGGAATTAAAGTAGGAAATGAAACCCACCCCGGCTTTACAATGACCAAAAACTCCGCGGGCATTCCTCAGATAACACCCGCGCAAGGAACTGTTTTCAGCATGAGTGACAATCCATCCTCGGCAGGCGGAAGAATCTGCTGGGGTATCGGCGGAACGAACTTCTGCAAGAATATGGAATACATAAACAGCGTTCTTTCTCGCTTTGACGCTCACTGCGGTCTTCTTAACGGTAAGGTTGTAGGAACTACGATAAACTTCTTCGCGATGGTTGGAAAGGGAGATTTTATTATTGAGAACTGCACGTGGATTGCTCCCGACGAAGGCTCAGCGAATAACTCTATGATTTATCTCCGCGAGGACTACGGCTCACCTTGGGAAGGTACAATTAAGATTAAGGATACAGTAGCCGTAAACCACGTTGACAGCTTAGGTAAACCGAGCGACTTTGGACTTGTATTCCACAAATACCTCAACTGGTATTTTGGATATGATTGCTATTTCCCGAATCTTATAATCGATAACCTTACGTTTAAGAACTTTGCTGACGGAGCAAAGGTGAATTTGATTTATCCCGAATGCGCGGTTATTGATAAGGATATACATCTGTCGACTATCGGCGGAGCGGAAAACAAAAACCCAGTTGTTCCTCCCGAGTTTATTACGATTAAGAACAACGGAAACGGCTATAAATATTATATTCCCGATAATAACTTCTTTAAAAACACAAACTTATCAGAATGTGAAAATGGCTCTTACGTAAGAAAATAAACAATTTTCCCGAAGGGGCTGATGCATTTAGGCGTAACCGAAAATGACTAAAAGCAAAAGAAAGACGTATTTTTATACGTCTTCGGGGCGGAAAGCGAAAATTTTCGCTCAAAATCCCCCTATCCCTTAATGCATAAGAGGGTAGCTCAATTTTGAACTTGAGCTACCCTCTTCCTTTTTCCCAACCCGCTGACGCTGTGATTGTGATATACATATATATAGTGGGATGCTTACGAGCAATATATGAGGTGTTTTGTTGACACAAAAATAAAAAAACCGCCGATTGGGTCAGCGGTTTTTCTATTCATGCCGTTAATATTGCTCTGACGTGATTATACCGTAGGAGTGTAATCAACGTAGGGACTGTCCTCTTCTCTTACATTGTAAGTGTCCTGAATGGGACTTGTAGTGAGGCAATCCGCGCGCTCGAGTAATACTATTTCACATGTAGGCATTTCATACTTCATCTGTATTACCTCCGTACACAGAGAAAGCATAACTGATTGTGTAATTATTATATCACGCTTTTTTGAGAATTGCAATAGTTTTTTGAAAAATTTTCTGATTTTTTTATGCAAATCTCATATATGGGGAATTTAACCCCCTGTTTCCTGCTGTCCCGCTGTTTGCTGAGGCTTTCTTCTCGGCTTTCTGCGCTTAGCTTTTCTTTTAATATTGCTGCGCTCGAGATTCTTTTTAAACTCCTCAATTTTCTCGGCGTTTGCAAGCTCAACCGTTCTCTTCGCGCGCCAGGTCTCGTTGAAATTGCGGTGAAGCTTAAGAGATATCAACATATCCCCGTCACTCTTACAGCTATAAAGATAGGTGTATCTCTGACCCTTGGAATGAAGCGCCTTGAGCTTCATCAGAAGCGGCTTTTTGCATATCGGGCACACGGGAGATTTTACTATATCATCAGAAAGCATCTCGTCAACCGTTACGTATCCGTCGTCCCCGGCGTCAGCGTCTCCGATAACTTCTTCAAGAAGAAGCTGTCCCCTTCTTTGATTATACGTTTTTATCCCCTCGGCAACGTCAAGCTTTGCCGCGACGAGCGCTGTAAAATAGGCGTCGTTCAGCGCGTCGTGCGCTGGAAGAGTCTGAGGAATTTCAAAATACTCCATAGCGTACTCAAGAGAGCGCTGCTTTGAGCCGTCATCGGTTTGCCTGTTAAATATGAGCTGCAGGTCATAATTTGAATCGAGCCAGGCGTGCGGAATATCGTGCACTCTGAAATTTTCTTTAAGCATCGGAATATCGTCGGGGCCCCAGGTAAGAAACACAAAATCCTTTCCGCACCATTTTCGGAATTTTTCTGCCGCCTCGGGAAGCGAAACTCCAAGGTCCATCTGATCCTGCGTTATTCCCGTCAGAACCGAAACGTGTTTATGTATTTTTTTATAATACTGAGGTTTTACAATAACTTGATAGGAGCCGCAGGGTACCATATTTTTATCAAGCTTTACGGCGCCTATCTGAATAACCTCACCGCGAAGTCTGCGGGAAAGGCGCTTCTGCACCGCGAGAGCCTTTTCTGCGTACGCCTGGTTCCATTCAAGGTCCAGCGTTATATAATGCATTTATACATCCTTCAAAAATTAATACCGTAATACCATATAATTATACCATTCATAAATATAAAAGTCAATAGTAAAAATTATGATTGACGTTAATCCAAAAACTTTAAAATAAAACAGCGGTTTTGAAAAAATTATTTCCCCTATTGACAAAACCAAAAATATGAATTATAATTAAGTTAATCATAATTAAAAAAGGAGTCGGGTATGAATCTGCGCTTTATCGGAAGAGAAAAAGAGCTTAGCGATCTGAATACGCGTTACGCTGCAGGCAATTTTGAATTTGCTGTAATATACGGGCGACGCCGAGTAGGAAAAACAACGCTTATTAACGAGTTCATTAAAAACAAGGAAGCGATCCATTTCACCGCCACCGAATCAGGCTCAAAGCAAAATCTCAAGGATTTGAGCCAAAGCATTTATTCGTTATCACAGGATTTTTTAGATAGCGAGGTCAGCTTTTCCACGTTCAAAAACGCATTTGAAACAGTTTTTAAAATCTCAAAATCAAGACGTATTGTGCTTGTTATAGATGAATATCCGTATCTTGCAGACGCGCATAGAGGAATTTCCTCAGTTTTGCAGGTTTTGATTGATCAATACAAGAATGAGTCCAAGCTGTTTTTGCTCCTGTGCGGATCATCTATGTCTTTTATGGAAAATCAGGTAATGGGTTATAAAAGTCCTCTTTACGGAAGACGTACCTGTCAATACAAGATCCTTCCATTCGAATTCTCAGAGGTTCAGCGCTTTTATAGTAATTTCGCATCCGAGAATCTCGCCGTAGCGTACGGTCTTTCCGGAGGAATTCCTCTTTACCTATCCTTGATTTTAGAACAAAAAAGCATTGAAGATAATATAAAAGATAACTTTCTTAAAGCCAACTCATATCTTTTTGAAGAGCCTAATAATTTGATTAAGCAGGAATGCCGTAACGCTTCGGGATACAACGCAATAATTACCGCTATTGCAGACGGAGCATCCTCCTCATCGCAAATATGCTCTAAAACCGACCTTGACTCTTCCCTCACGTCAAGTTATCTCAAAAAGCTCATTGGCTTGGGACTTGTTAAAAAGGAAATTCCGTTCGGAATGAAAAATTATAAAAAGCCAATTTACAGCTTAAGCGACTCCATGTTCCGCTTCTGGTATCGCTTCGTTCCCGATAATTTATCATATATTAACCGTGGTTTGACCGAGCTTGCTTATAAGAGAATCGAACCTCATATTTCAACCTTTATGGGCTCTGTTTTTGAAGATATATGCAAACAATATCTTTGGAAGCAGTTGAGCGAGGGCAAGTCATCGGTTGAGTTTACAGACATCGGTCGTTGGTGGGGTACCGACCCCGTGACAAAAAAACAGGTTGAGATTGACATTATGGGCACAGCGGATAAAAACACAGCGCTTTTTGCCGAGTGTAAGTGGACTAACGAAAAGGTTGATCTTAACGTTCTCGAAACACTTATAGAGAGAAGTAAGCTTTTCAATTATTCTCACGTTCATTACTATCTGTTTGCGAAACGAGGATTTACCGACGGATGTATAAGCAAGGCAGGTGTTCTTGGTAACGTAACGCTTGTATCCTACAGCGATATACTCTCTGAATATAGCAAATAACCAAATCCAACTCTCCAATTTAAAATTATGATTGACAATCAGAGAGTTTTCGGTTATAATATATTATATTATTTTATGCGAAAGGCTTGGAGCATTAAATGGAAAATAAACGCATACCCGAATTGTTTGCATCTCAGGTATTCAGCGAGGACGTAATGAGAGAAAGACTTCCCAAGGACGTCTATAAATCACTTATCAACACTATCGCCTCGGGAAAAGAAATTGACGCAAGTATTGCCGACGTCGTTGCGGGAGCGCTCAAGGATTGGGCGATAGAGCACGGCGCAACGCACTTTACGCATTGGTTCCAGCCTTTAACGGGAGTTACAGCCGAAAAGCACGACGCTTTCCTCACCCCCGTCGGCGGAGGAAAGGCTATTATGGAATTTTCGGGCAAGGAGCTTATAAAGGGCGAACCCGACGCGTCATCCTTCCCCTCGGGAGGCTTACGCGCCACGTTTGAGGCAAGAGGATACACCGCTTGGGACCAAGTCGGATCGTAGCCATGT
>JAZQKG010000065.1:0-18923 GCA_045542035.1 Eubacteriales bacterium
TAATGGTAGCAGGTGGCGCAGCGGGCGGCGCAGCAGCTGAAGAAAAGACTGAGTTCGATGTAATTCTTGAATCCTTTGGTGAGAAGAAGCTTGATGTTATCAAGGCAGTTAAGGAAGCTCTTGGCCTTGGCCTTAAAGATGCTAAGGACCTTGTTGAAGCAGCTCCCAAGACTGTTAAAGAAGCAGTTGCTAAGGATGAGGCTGATAAGATCGCTGAACAGCTTAAGGCTGCAGGCGCAGAAGTTGAAGTTAAGTAATTTCATCTCTATAATAGAACACGGTTGTGGGCTTGCTGCCACAACCGTGTTTTTTTTGCTTTTTTAATGTTGCGCGACTATTCCGTTTGCTAATCGGTGTAGCATGCGTTGCCAAGTGGCTTTCCGCTTACGTGATATCTGCTCTCGGTCAACATTATCTTATATTCGCCAGTGTCTTTCGCGTTATTTCTGAGGTCTGTCCATCTGAGTTACCGCGATAATATCGTCGTTTTCCTTGATTCTGTTGATAATGCGCACAAGACGCTCTACGTTTAATTTTTGCATAGCTTTTGCGATGCCCATTGTAGTTCCGTGAGGGGGTCTTCCGCTATAGCAGTTGGGACAGCTTGCATACCAAGCGTTGGCGATATAGAGTCCCTCTTCGGAAACGTCTCGAACTCTGGGAACATATGAGCCATCCTCAGCGTCGTATCTGTCGGCTGCAACAAGCTGGGGGTAATCCGCCATCGTGAGCGCGGTTTCGCGTATATCTGCGTGACCGCCCATATAACCCTCGGGCATCCAACCTTTTATTGTCTTTATATCCTCTTCCGTGATAAAGGGGAATTCATCTCTTCTTGACTCAATCTCGTAAAGAAGATTGTCGGGCTCGGTAATCGGATCGCACTGCGCCCACGCCCACATGGTGCAATAGGGCTTGTCGTTATACGTCTGGCATCTTAAAAAGTGGTTAAGCATAGCTACGTTTCCACCGTGAGAGTTGAGTATAAGCACCTTCGTAAATCCGTTTCTGCCGCACTCGTCACAAAGCTCTTCAAGCACTGTGAGAAGTGTCGATTGCTTAATAGCGATGTTACCCATTCTGCGAACGCTGTCAGGGTCCTTATCCGCATGGAAGCAGGAAACCTCGCCAAACCAGGGACCCGTGTGAAGTACTATACAGTCGGTAAGATCGGCAGCCTTGTCAGCGATACTTTCGGAGATAAACACGTCGGTGCCGAGCGGCAGGTGCTGACCGTGCTTCTCCATGCAGCCGATAGTTATAAGGCAGAGCTTACCGCTTTTTTCAAGCGCGCCTTTGAATTCTTCTTCTCTTAAATTTTCCCAAAGCATATGATTGTTCCTTTCGTATATGATAGAATTTTTATTTTTTTTAAGTTATTGTTTAGGGAGCATTTGTGCGCTTTTTACGCAGTCTTCGTCTTCTTTCAGGAGTTTAAAGGTTTTCGCAAGCTTTTCTTCGCGTAAATTATCCCATATCATAGCAAATCTCCAAAGTGCGTTTAACTTATACCATTATAATACATTTAATAGGTTTTGTCAATGTGTTTTTAAAAATAAAGGGGTTTGTGCATTTAGGCGTAACCGAAAATGACCAAAAGTAAAAAAAGACGTATTTTTATACATCTTCGGGGCGAAAAGCGAAGACTTTCGCTCAAAATCCCCCTATCCCCTTAATGCATAAGAGGGTAGCTCAATTTTTTAAACTTGAGCTACCCTCGCAATTTTAATATTCAACAACAAAACCGCTTGATGAGTAGGTGTGGCCGCCGCTGAGGTAGAGATTTTTAAGCTTTCTACGAAGGCTGGTATCCTCGGGAAGCTCGGATTCGGGTCCGTTGTGACCAAAGAAAACAAATGAAAATCCGTCTCTTCCACCGGTGGATTTGTCGGGGAATCTCAGGAAGGTTTTTCCAAAACCGACTATTCTTGATTTATCTCCGAGCAGGTCCTCAAGCTGAGCATCTATAATCCATGACGAGCAGAAGAGGCATTTTGGGCTAAATTCCGGGAATCTTTCCTTTGCCATCTTCATACCGCCATAATAGCTTGCTTTGATAGCCTCTGCCGAAAGGTCGACGTTTCTCGGAATATGTAATGAAATCACTTCGTCTCCCGCTTTAACGACGCATTCCCACTCGCTCTTTTTTAATGTAGATAGTTCTTTTGAGACTAAGGAGTCGCAGGCTAAGTGTCCAACGTAAGCATCGTCGGTTTCGGTAAAGTCCGCATTGTATGAGCCTTCGGTATCCTCGAGTCCCGCGCTTCCGAGAACTCTGCCGCATCTGTGGAATTCTCCCTCGGTCATCATAACGGCGTGCTTACCGCTCTTTTTGTTTTTTAGGAGAATGACGGGAGAGATCATTTTTTGAAATTGGAAGTTAAACGAACCGAAGTCAAACATTTCGCAATAGGTATAAAGGAGAGTCCAGCCGTAATAGACTTGAGTGAAGCAATATTTTCCGGTGCCGATTTTGCTGAGATTGAGGGAAATATATAAAACCTTGAGAATTCCTTTTATCTCGTCATGGCTGAATCCACGCTCATCAAAGCGGCGTGTCCACGCGGGAATAGTAGAAAACAAGGGGAAGAATCTGAACATATCCGTTGCAATACCGCAGTCGGTCTGCGGAAAAGGAACGGCAGCCGCCTCTTCGCGCGTACAGTTCTTAAGATATGCCGAGATAACCGCGCACCATGTGAGAAGCTTTTTGTTTTCAGAAAGCGCTTTGGCGCCCTCAATAACTGCGTCGGTGTATTCCTTAAGGACGTCGTACTTTATGTTAAATTCTTCAATCTTCCCTAAATCACAGAAGGAAAAGTCAAGCTCCTTCGAATTTTCATAAATTTCGTCAAATTTTTCGGGATAGGTCTCAATGCCGAGTTCCCTTGCAAGTTCTTTAAGCGTCATGGGTTACTCCTTATATATTTTATCACACCAATAATAATACATATTCGCGAATTTGTCAAGTGAAATTTGGAAATTAATAAAATATATTTAGGATGAAAAATACCGTCAGGTTATTCCTTGACGGTATAAATCGAGCAATTTTCTTTGTTTTATTATGTTTTTTGTAATTTTCTCTGCGCGAGGTATTTTTTTCGCACTTTGATGAGAAAGCCTTGCACACGCTCCGACTGATAGTCGCGGTATGACCATGGTAACTTTTGCCATCCACCTCTTGCCCAAAATAATGTAAGCTCGGTATAGATTCCGCGTTCAAGAGGGATTCTAAATCCCGTTTCCTTCGTCGTTGCAAGCATCAGACGTCCGTGATTTATAAATCCGGGGTCAAGATTTATCTTTCGGTTTCCAAGAGAGTCGCTGAACTTTTTTTCAACCTCGTTAGTAAATTCCTTTATCTCAGCTTGACGCGACGGGTCAACCAGTCTCTCAAAGCTATATATTCTCCGTATTCCTTTGCCGCCAAGCTCAGAGTCATAATAGTCTGAAAATTCATCGGAAAAGGAAAATTCCTCGCACATACCGTCGCTATCTCCGAATTCTTCAAAAATCATAGACATCGCGCTGTCGAAAACTTCCTTATCGTTATATATAACTCCTATAATGAGCTTTTCGGGTTCAAACTCGTGTATCGCGCCCATTTTTAATAAGCCTTTCCTTAAATTCTTCGTAGGTTTTCGGCGCGTCCTCAGCGCCGTTGATTACCTTTCTGTACAGTTCTTCAAATTTGAACGCTCTCAGCCTTGAAATTAAAAAATTCTCTATCCAATAGGAGAATTCGGTATTGGGACTGAGCGGTTCAAGCGCCATCATTCTCTCGTACATCGGAGCGCCGTCCGACGCATCGCGCCAGGTATCAACGAATGCGAAATCGTAGTTTTCACCCGGCATCGATTTTTCCGCGTACAGAAAAGCGTCATCGCATATTATACGCACCTTCTCGGGATGAGAAAACTGCGGGAGAATGTATTTTTTAAAAAGACTAATAACGTCCGGACTTTTTTCAATAACGGTGATGCTTTCGACCTCTTCCTTTTCGGATGCCATATAAGCGTAGTAGCCAAGTCCGAGTCCGAAGGTGATAACCTTACCGTGAGCCTTGTCTATAGCCTCGTCGCAGGTATCAAGGTCAACCGGGGTGAGAGTCATCCACTCGTTTCCATTCTCAAGCACGGCGGGGAAGTGAAACTCTTCGGTGAAAAAACCGAGAGGAGGCACTTCGGAGAAATCCTCATTTATGATTATATCTCCGCATATTACGGCGCGGTATGGGGCGTAGCTTTTCAGTCTCAGCTCCCACGAGCCGTCTTTTACGTTATCTATTTTTATGTTTTTATAATACTTGTTTTCGGTGTATTTTTTTGAATCGAGAATAACGACCGACGGTCTTATATACTCTCTGATTATACGTCGCGAGTCGCCCCCGTTGGCATCGTCAAGTCCGAAGGCTTCCGCGATAATAGCCGCGGCCGCATCCTTCTCGGTTATGTATCCGTCGTCTGTCAGCTCGTCAATCATTTCCTTTGTTATAAGCTCGGGGAAACGCTCAAGATACGTCGCGTAAAGCTCGGTTACCCTGTAATTTAAATCGAACGTATGGCGTAGCTTTTCAAGTTTTTCTTTATCTATATAGTTCATTTTTTATGGTACGTATAGCTTTTTTCGTTAATTTGCCGTTTTTGTGACTATTGTCCGCGAGTTGTAAAAGTGCAGAAGCTTAAGCGCCTGAGCGGTAGCGACGAAGTAGAATACACACCGCTTGCCCGCCTCGTTCTTGTAGAGAGCGGCATATGCGTCGGCAGTATTTTGACAGGGCAGAGCGTTATAGACGATTTCCGGCGCAAACTCGGATATATCCGCGGAAATATCGCGCACGGGTGCTATCTTCTCAGCAGAGGAAATTCTGATTTCTGTCTTAAGATGTTTCTTTTTATTTCCGTATATTACGTAAAAGGTTAATTTTCCCGCTTCTATAATATATTTGTAATCGGGCCTTGTGTATTTCCACGTAAAGTATATAATTATCCAGAGGGTTACGGGGATAAGTGCGCCGAGAGGTATCATGCGTGTAATGAAAATAAACACGAAGTATCCTGCTGCATATAAAACGTAAAGTGATATAAGAAGGATTCTGTAAATCAGCCATTTCCCTTCGGCTTTTTGCGTTGCGGCGTATTCGTAGGTGTTAAAGTCATCCATAGCGCTAACCTCACTGAAAATTGTTATATTGCAATTATATCACCTAAAAAAATATATGTCAATATATAAAATAAAATCTTTTACAAGTAATAGACTTTACTTTTTCGTGAAAGTATGATAATATATATTAAGAATTAAATTTGCGGAGGCGGCTATGGAATCTCTTCCAAAATATTATTTGCCGACAGATCCCGTCGCGGTATATCCGCTTTCGGAGTACGCGCCCGAGGGGGCTCGTGTCGCGTTAAAATCACTTCTTGAATCACTTGACTTTTTTAAATATGTAAACAAAGGTGTGAAAATTGCTATAAAAGCCAATCTCGTTTCGGCAATGAAGCCCGACGAGGCGGCAACTACACATCCCGTGCTTCTTTCCGCTCTTTGCGATATTCTTACTGAGAGGGGAGCTTTCGTCACGGTCGGTGACAGCCCCGGGGGACTTTATAACTCCGCGTTCGTCGGAAGAGTATACACCGCGTCCGGTGTTCGAGAGGTTGAGGCGCACGGTGCAAAGCTTAATTATAACTTCTCGGAAGCCGTGGCAGATTTTCCCGAGGGAAAGGTTTTACGTAATTTTACCTATACCGCATATCTTGACGATTTTGATTTAATAATTAATTTCTGTAAGCTTAAAAGCCACGGAATGATGGGAATGTCCTGCGCCGCTAAGAATATGTTCGGTGTTGTGCCCGGAGTTATAAAGCCGGAATATCATTTCAGATTTCCTCGCTACGAGGATTTTGCGGATATGATAGTTGACCTTGACGAGTATTTTCATCCCATCCTGTCTATTGCCGACGCGATTGTCGGAATGGAGGGAAACGGACCTACAGCGGGAACTCCCAAGAAAATGGGATTTCTACTTGCTTCGCATTCTCCGCATACCCTCGATATGCTTGCCGCCCATCTTATAGGATTTAAAAAAGAGGAGCTTCCTATTCTTATGGCGGCTTACAGACGCGGCCTTATTCCCGAATCTGTTGAGGGAGTGAATGTTATAGGAACAACCGCGGGGCTTGAGGTTTTAGATTTTGAACGGGTGGTTGAGAGGCGGTCGCTTGAATTTTCGGGAGACGGTAAAAATCCCGTGAAGAGACTCTTTGGCAGAGTTGCGGGAGCGCTTCTCAGAACACGTCCGCACCTTAAGCCAAAGATGTGCGTAGGCTGTGGAGTTTGCGCAGGCATATGCCCCGCAAAAGCTATCGTTATAAAAAATAAAAAGGCAAAGATTGACAGAAAAAAGTGCATCAGGTGCTTCTGCTGTCAGGAGTTCTGCCCAAAGAGCGCGCTGAAAGTAAAGCGTACCCCGATAGCAGAGCTTTTTCACCGTGAGAAAAAACAGAAAGAGAAATCATAATGAAATTCCGCGATAAATTTGTAAGGAGTCAGCTTGAGCTAGCGAAGCCTATCGTGAGGAGCGTCGGTATTGATACCTCGCGCGCCTTTGTGGAGAAGGTCGGAAAATTTTTGCAGTTTGTTACCCGTCGCAGCGTCGTAATCTCGGATGAGGATTTTAACGGCACACAGGGCGCGTTCGCAGTTCCGAGAGACGAGCTTCGCTCGGGAATAATTATATATATCCATGGCGGAGGTTATGTTTCAGGAGGACTTGAGTACGCCAAGGGTTACGCATCAGTTCTTTCGGAGGAGTGCGGGATGCGTGTCGCCGCATTCGCGTATAAGCTCGCGCCCGAAACTGTATTTCCGTCTCAGCTTGACGAGTGTGTGAAGGTATACCGCCATATAATGAATATCGGTTATACACCCGACAGGATTCTTCTCGCGGGGGAGAGCGCGGGCGGAGGACTTTGCTACGCTCTTTGCAGAAGACTTTCTGACATCGGGGAGCCACTTCCGGCTGGCGTTCTTGCGCTGTCGCCCTGGTGCGACCTTACTAATTCGGGTGAGTCCTTTGAGATAAATAAGGATAAGGACCCCTCTCTTGCGAAACGTACGCTTGAATACTATGCCGACTGCTACGTAAAGGGTGATGAGGAGCTAAAGAAAAATCCGCTCGTATCTCCCCTTTTTGCAGACGTTACTGGGTTCCCGCCTACGATTATATTCGCAGGGGGAGACGAAATTCTTCTCTCGGATGCCGAGACGATGCAGAAAAAATTTGAGGAGTCGGGAGTGAAGTCAAGGCTTATAATCAAACCTAAAATGTGGCACGCATACCACCTTTATCATTTGAAAAGCACGAAAGATGATTATGAAATAATAAATTCTTTTATAAAGACGGTTTTTCCCGAGAGCACCCAACGCAAGCTTCGCTGGATGCATCTTGATAACGCCGCTAAAATCTATCCCGCGGCAAGAAGCGCAAGCTGGACAAACGTTTTCAGGCTTTCGGTATCTCTTAAAGAAAATATAAACAGGGAGGTGCTTCAATCGGCTCTTGACGTGACTGTCAGAAGATTTCCCTCAATCGCGGTGCGCTTAAGACGCGGAACGTTTTGGTATTATCTTGAAGAAATTGCGCATGCGCCGATGGTAATGGACGAACGGCCATATCCTCTCTCAAGAATGCCCTTTGACGATATACGCTCCTGCGCTTTCAGAGTAATCGTGTATAAAAACCGTATGGCAGTAGAGTTTTTTCACGCGCTTACCGACGGTAACGGCGGTTTGGTTTTTTTAAAAACTCTTGCGGCAGAGTATATTTCCGAGAGGTACGGTGTTAAGGTAGACTCGTCATTTGGAGTTCTTGACAGGCTTGAAGAGCCGAGGGAGGAGGAGCTTGTCGATTTGTTCCCATCCCATGCTGGGAGACTGCCCGCCACCAGACGTGACAGCGATTCATATAGAATATTCGGTGAGCGCGAGGAGGATGCTTTTTCGACGGTAACGACGTTTATTATGAGGTCTGAGGAGCTTCACGGGAAGGCGCGCGCGCTTGGCGTTACGGTCACCGCTTTTCTTGCCGCGGCATTTATTAAGGCAGGGATAGAACTGCAAAATTCCGACGTAAAAAAGGTTAAGAGACAGAAGCCGGTCAAGGTGCTTGTGCCCTGCGATTTGCGCAGAATATACGGGAAGAATACTCTCCGAAACTTTGTTCTCTACTCAACGCCCGGAGTGGACCCGCGCCTTGGAGAATATACCTTTGCCGAAATATGCGATATCGTATCGAAATTAATGACGCTTGATATAACTCCTAAAAATATGGCAGCGAAAATAAAGACGAACGTTAAGGATGAGGAAAATATGCTCCTAAAGCTTACGCCGCTATTCCTTAAAAATATAGTGATGAAGCTTGTTTTTTTAATGTGCGGAGAGAAGAAGTCAATGCTTACTCTATCGAACCTCGGCGTTGTTAAGATTCCTTCTGAAATGGCTGATTTTGTCGAGCGGTTTGATTTCGTTCTCAGCGTTCAGTCAAAGGCTCCTTACAACGCGGGAGTTATCGCGTATGGGGAAAACACCTGCCTTAACATAATAAGAAACATTAAGGAAGCGAGACTTGAGCCGGTGCTCTATCGCGTTTTGCGCGAGGAGGGCGTGTCGGTAAAGGTCGAGAGCAATCAACGTTAAATAAATGCTGTCACAGGACAGCGGAAGGGAAGTTTTTATGTATTGTGTGAAATGCGGAGTTGAGCTTTCGGATGGGGAGCGTAAGTGCCCCCTATGCAAAACTCCCGTATATTATCCCGGACTTTCGGAAAATCCCGAGCGCCCGTACCCTGAGTTTAAAAGCAGCGGGGAGAGGATGAGCCCGAAAGGAATGTATTTTATTGTAAGCATTCTTTTTCTTATCGCGGCGATAATTTCCGTCGCTTGCGACGTGAGCGTTAACGCAGGTATTAAGTGGAGCGGTATTGCCGTCGGCGGAATTTTGCTCGGGTATATTGTATTCGTTTTCCCCGCTTGGTTTAGAAAGCGCTCGCCTGCGATTTTTGTTCCGGCTGATTTTTTAGCCTCTGGAATCTATCTTTTCTACATCGATTTTGTTACACGGGGTGAGTGGTTTTTTAGCTTTGCTATGCCGCTTCTTTCGGCGCTTATGCTTATTACCTCTGCCGTGACTATCCTTATATATTACCTTCGATGCGGATATTTTTATATATTCGGCGGAGCTTTTATAGGACTTGCCTTCTTTAGCGTTTTCGTTGAATACATGCTCCACGTTAATTTCAAAATACACGAAAGCCTGATTTGGTCGGTATATCCGTTTATTGCTCTTTTCCTTATCGGAATAATGCTTATAGTCATTGCTATTGTACGACCTTTCCGTGAATCTCTAAAAAAAATTTTCGCTATTTAATGTGATATCGGTCGGATTTTTTTACCTACGTAGCGTAAAATTGATGAATTTTTCCAGAAATTACAAAGCGGCAGACTTATCATACTCGGTATTTTACTTGACAAACGTCAAGGAAAGTAGTATAATAGTAGAAAATTGATTAAAAAAATACTTTCACTCGCGTTTTACATTATTGATTTAGTTCTTTCTCATTAAACTGAAAGTGTAAGGAGAATTTATGAGATTTTTCAAGAATAAGAGAAAATGGATTCTCTTGCTTATAGACGTTGCCGTATACGCGACGGTTTTCTGCATTACCGTTCTTTTAAAGGAGTATTCCTCGGGCGGTGAGATGATAGAGAAAATAGGATATCTTTATAGCTTCCTTGTTTTCGCTTTCTTTATGTTTTCCGCAAGATTCGTTTTGAGAATATATTCAAACGTTTGGAGATACGCGAACTCCTTCATATTCTTAAAAATGGTGGTTGCGGATGCTGTCGGAGGCGTTCTTGCCCTTGTGACGACTCAGCTCGTCCCGAAAACGTATTTGGGCGCGTGGACTAGTATATCCCTCGTATGTATGTACAGTATCGCGACCCTTGTATCAAGATTCGTATATCAGGAAAGATATAAGCGCCTTAACGATGAAACGAAATCGGATAAAAAGATAGGCGTTGCTATAGTCGGTGCGGGACAGGTCGGCGTTCTTCTTGCCGAGGAGCTTATGTACAGTAAAAACTCTCATTACCGTCCGGTTTGCTTTATCGATAGGGATAATGAAAAGGTCGGAAGCATGGTCCTCGGACTTAAGGTTTACGGTGATGATGATTCCATAATAGATAAGCTGCGCGAGCTTCCCGTTCAGGAAATATTCTTAGCTCTTCCGAACATCAGCAGTGAGCGAGCGAAGTCTCTTCACGATTTCTTCGCGAGATCAGGTCTTAAAATAAAGCTTTACGCCCTTCCGATAAGCGAGGAGGGAAGCGAGGACGGAAAAGGTAAACGTGTTCTTCGTGAGCTTCGTATAGAGGATCTTCTTTTCAGAGACGGACTTGACGTCATAAACAAAAAAACTATGTCACTCTATAGCGGTAAGGTTATTCTCGTAACCGGAGGCGGCGGCTCGATAGGAAGCGAGCTTTGCCGTCAGATAGCTAAATGCTCTCCGAAAAAGCTTATAATATTTGACATTTACGAAAACAACGCCTACGATATACAGCAGGAGCTGACCCGCGCGTATGGCGAGCGGCTTGACCTCTCCGTTGAGATAGGCTCGGTCAGAGACAGAGCGCGTCTTGAGGCGGTCTTCTCGGCATACAGGCCCGAGTTCGTATTTCACGCCGCGGCGCATAAGCACGTTCCGCTTATGGAGCACAGCAACTGTGAGGCTATAAAAAATAACGTTATAGGTACGTACAACACCGCCGATATGGCAGAAAAATACGGAGTAAAGAAATTTATACTTATCTCTACCGATAAGGCGGTCAATCCGACGAACGTTATGGGTGCGTCAAAGCGTCTTTGCGAGATGGTTATTCAGTGCAGGGTTGACAGCAAAACGACGTTTGCCGCTGTAAGATTCGGAAACGTTCTCGGCTCTAACGGCTCGGTTATTCCTCTTTTCAAAAGACAGATTGAGGCCGGCGGTCCCGTGACTGTAACAGATAAGCGCATAATCAGATACTTTATGACTATTCCCGAAGCATCGGGTCTCGTTATGCAGGCGGGAGCTATGGCAGAGAGAAACCAGCTTTTCGTTCTCGATATGGGTAAGCCCGTTAAGATAATCGACCTTGCTGAAAATATGATTAAGCTCTCGGGTCTTGTTCCTTACCGCGATATAGATATTGTTGAGACCGGGCTTCGTCCGGGTGAGAAGCTTTACGAGGAGCTTCTTATAAAGACGGAAAAGCTTGAAAAAACAGATAACAATATGATATTCGTCGAAAGAGATACTCCATTAACTCGCGAGGATGTTGAAGAAAAGCTCATTATTCTTAAAGAGGCTGTGAAGGATGCGGAGCTTGAGATAGGCGCGACGTCTATAACCGAGGCGATGATGTCCGTTGTTCCTACCTTTAAGACGCCCGACGAGGTGAATAACAGAGCGTACAAATCAAAAGAGATGCGTCTCGCATATTCGGGACAAAATACATAGAATAAAAACCGCTGTGATAACCAAAGTAAAAAGTTGTCACAGCGGTTTTGTATTTCTGAAAGCGGATTTTAAATAGCAAACGGAAACTTTACCGTTTATAATTATAAATAACTATATTTTTGTATTGACAAAACAGTTTGTCGGGTTTATAATAGTTAAACACAGAGATGCGCCTTGGAGGAAATAAAATGCTGAAAACAAAGAAAATGGTATCATTGACGGAAGGACCGATATTTACCCGTCTTTTACTGTTCGTTGTACCGCTTGTTTTGTCAGGCGTTCTTCAGGTTATGTACAATATGGCTGATAACATTGTCGTCGGACGCTTTTCAGGTGACTATGACGCGCTTGGCGCTGTTGGAAGCACAGCTTCGTTCACAACCCTGATAACTAATTTTATGATTTCAATATCATCAGGCGCCGGCGTAATCGTCGCTCAGTTTTACGGAGCGAAAAATGACAAAGACGTTTCAAGAACGGTGCATACCTCTATGGCTCTTTCTGTCGTCGGCGGAATACTCTTTATGATAGCCGGTCTCCTTTTTATCCGTCCTATCCTCACGGTTATGGGAACGCAGGATATATATTACGATAAAGCGGTGCTGTACGCGACTATTATTTGCTTTGGTATTCCTGCAACCTCGATTCTTAATTTCGGCGCGTCGATTTTGCGTTCTATAGGCGACTCAAAATCATCCCTTTACATACTCGGAGTCAGCGGACTCGTTAACGTCGCTCTTAACCTCGTTTTCGTTATATTATGCGGCATGGCTGTTGAGGGAGTCGCTATTGCGACAATCATATCTCAGTATATATCCGCCGTCGCGATAGTCGTAGTTCTCGTAAGAAGGAAAAATGAAAGCTATGCGCTTAACTTTAAAAAGCTCAGACTCGAGTTGCCTCTTGTTTCGAGAATAATGCGTATAGGACTTCCGATAGCCTTTCAGAGCTCGCTTTTCTCTATCTCAAATATTATAGTCACGAGTACTGTCAACACCTTCCCCCCCGCAGTCGTTTCGGCAAAAACGATAGCATTTAACATAGAGGGAATTACTTATACCGTAATGAACGCCTTTTCAAACGCCGCGATGACATTCATCGGTCAGAATTACGGTGCGAAAAAATTTAGAAGAATAAATAGAATTTTTATATGGGCGTTAATTCAGGTTGCCGCCGCCGGAATACTCGTCGCGCAGGTTGAGATTCTATTTGGAAGACAGCTCGCTTCGTTGTATATAGATTCCGTCGACCCGAGCCGCGAGGCAATTATACAGGCTGTTCTTGATATCTTTAATATAATGCTCGCGACATACTTCCTGTGCGGAATCATGGAAGTAATATCGGGTGTTCTTAAAGGACTCGGCTTCTCGGTAAGCTCAATGGTAGCGAGCCTTATCGGTCTTTTTATAAGAGTCGGTTGGCTTTTGTTTATAACTCCTATGGAAAAATTCCATACGATATTCGGACTCTTCTTCTCTTACACGATTTCATGGCTCGTAACGATAGTACTGCTTCTCGTATGCTGTTTTTACGCGTGGCGAAAGCTTGGTATATGGAAATACGTAAGAGAAGAAAAGGCAACACTTATAAATTCCGAAATAAATGCGATTTGATGAGAAAAAGAGAGAACAATTCGGTGATATAACCGACTTGTTCTCTCTTAATATAGTAGCAATTTTTACGGATTTGTCGGGTGGATTGGAATTATAAGCTTCCATTGCGCTTTTAGGGTCAAATTCTTGGTGACAGGGTATCTTTCAAAGTTCCATTCATCCTTACCGTCAAGCCAGCAATCGAAAAGCTGTCCTTCCTTCTGGGGATTTTGGGGAACTTGTATTTTGTCTCCCTCTGCTACGTACTGAACCTCGACTTCGCTGCCTCCGTTTGTGTCAAAGGTGACTGTGTAGGTTTTAGCCTTCTCCCACTCTGCCATAAGAATAAGATTTCTGTTTACCGTGTCTTTTTTAAAATTCCAGACTTCACCGCCGCTTCTTGACCATCCGGTAAAGCGCTGATTCGGCTTTGTCGGGTGATAGGGCGCATCGAGAGTCATTCCTTCCCGAACGTCCACCGAGCTTATAAATTCGCCTGTTTCGGATACGAATATTACAGTGTAGGTGTTGAAGGTGGGTTCGTAGTTATTAAGCGCAACCGCGGTTAACGAACCAAGCGCTGTCGTAAGTATTATTGCCATTGCAGCAAAAAGATTTCTAAGTTTCATTTATTCTCCGTAAAATATATTAAAAGGGCATTGGCGGTGTTATGACTATCCATTCGGCTCTCAGTGTGATAGGCTCGGTAACAACGTCTTCATCAAAATTCCACGGAGCGTCGCTATCTCCGACAAACCATCCGTAAAGAATAGCGTTATTTTTTGTTACGCTCGGTGCGGTGAACTTTTCACCGATAGGAACTTCGATAGGAGCTACGTCGCTTCCGCCGTTAGAATTAAATGTAACGGTATAGGTGACCTTCCATTTCGCGGTAAGGGTAACGTTGCCGTTCACGGTATCCGTGTCAAAATTCCACTTTGTTTCGCCATTGTACCAGCCGTCAAATACATGGTCTGCTTTTGTAGGCGCCGTGGGCTTGGTAGCTTTCATGCCTTTTTCAATATACTGCTCTGCAACCGCGCTTCCGCCGTCTGAATTAAAACTTACCGTATATGTAATAATGGGTTCCCATTTTGCAGTCAGAGTAACGTCGGATTTAACGGTGTCAAATTCAAAATCCCAAGCAGTCCCGCCATTGTACCAGCCAATAAAGCGGTGATTTTTTTTCGTTGGATTTGTAGGGTGGGAGATAAGGTTGCCGTCGTAAACAGTCTGGTTTTCAACCGCAGAGCCACCGTCTGAATTAAATGTTACAGTGTGAGCTATTTTTTCCCACTTGGCGGTGAGTGTGATATTGGATTTAACGGTGTCGGTTTCAAAATTCCACTTTGTCTCGCCGCTGTACCAACCGATAAAGACGTATCCTGTTCTTGTCGGTGTCTCGGGCTCTGAGAAAACGCATCCGATTTCAACCGCACGGTCTTGAACGTCGCTTCCGCCGGTTGAATCAAGGGTTACGACATAATAAGTTGTTTCTCCTCTGCATGAGACGAGCGCAACCGCAAAGGTAAGCGCAAGGAGTACGCAAAAGAGAAGTTTTATTTTCTTCATAGTGTTCTCCATTCGGACTTTTTTATTTTATATATTATTTTACTATATTAGGGAAGCTTGTTCAAGTGAAATTTCTAAAAAAATAGAAATTTAAATTAATGTTTTGCTTTTTGTTGTCAAAATGACTTGAAAAAGCTCATAAAATATGTTAAAATGTAATAAATAAATATTTTGGAGGCATTATGAAAAAGTTCTTTCAGGAATTTAAAAAGTTCATAACCCGCGGAAACATAGTTGATATGGCTGTCGGTGTTATCGTAGGTAGCTCGTTTACCGCAATTGTAAACGGACTCAGTAACTTCATACTCAAGCCCTTGATAAACGCTCTTCTTTCTCTCATGCTCGGCGGCGGCGCTCTTGACAAGGTATATACCTATCTTGTTACGGCATACGACGCGGAAGGAGCAATTGACCTTACCAAATCTATTTACATAGATTGGGGTTCATTTATCAACGCGGTTATTAATTTCTTCCTCGTTGCATTCGTTCTTTTCTCGATTGTTAAGATAATTAACAAGGTTCGCGAGGGCGGAAAGAAGCTTGAGGCTGACGCTCGCGAGGGAAGACCCAGCAAGGAAGACCGCAAGGAAATGAAGAAGCGTGGAATTAAGTTCTCCGATGCTGACGCTGTTGCTGATTACTATGAGGAAAAGGCGCAGAAGGAAGCAGCTGCAAAGGCCGCTGCTGAGGAAAAGGCGAGACTTGAGAAGGAAGCTAATCCCTCAACAGAAGAGCTTCTTAAGCAGATTCGTGATCTTCTTAAAAATAAGGAATAATAAAAGGCTTATACATTTTTGCATAGCAGAAAGAGCGGAGATGACGTTTTTACGATATCTCCGCTCTGATTTTATATGAATTATCCGTTTTTACAAAAAATAAACAGGTTGCCGTAAACGCAAATCTTTAAAGCGTATTATCAGGCAACCTGTTTATAATTTATTTATGTTCGGTGGAATCACCGTTTCTTCTTTTTTCAAGGAATTGATTGAATCTATGAGCGAGGAAGAGGACAAGGACAATGAGCGCCGCGCAAATTAGAACGAAGCCTATCCAGTGCCACGGCGTATTGAATTTTTCATAAGGTATATTTCCAAGGCCGAAAACTATCGTTGCAATTCCAATACCTCTTCCGATAACGATTGACGGAATGAACCATTTAAGTGACATTTTAAGAGTGCCGGCAATCATAACGAGCGCGTCATCGGGGAACATTGGAAACACCATCATTATAGGAAAGTATACAGCGCCTTTGTTGTTAAGAAGCAGGGAAGCCTTTTCGCAGTCATTTTCTCCGATTAAACGTTTACATATGCGGTAGCCTCCGACTCTGCCGATAACGTACATCATAATGCTTGATGTCAAAACGCCCGCAAAGGCGATAAAGAAGGTTTGCCACACGTTTGCAAACAGCACTTGAAGAAGCACGATGAACGCCATCGACGTTCCCGGGATGAAGCAGAGGACTGAGGTAATAAGTACTTGCAGGAGAATTATTATAACGCAGCCGTACCAGGAGCTTTTGAATTTGTCGAAAAGCTCTGTGTTCAGATTTATTCCGTCGTCAAAATAAATTATGCCAAAAGACCGAAGAATTAGCATAGCTCCGACGGAAATTGCCGCAAAGGCAACCAGCATCAGTAAAATTTTAAGTAAGAATTTAGCGTGTTTTTTAAAAAAGTTTTTCAATTTTCAGTCTTGACCTCCGAGCAAAAAACAAATACGGTTTACACTGAAATATTATATTACGAATGGCTTGGGCTGTCAAGAAAAAAAGACTTTATTTACTGTTTTTTTACATAAGTAAATTTATATTTTTCTTGCTGACGAGCAGGTAAGATAGATTATCTGCTTTTCCTTGGCTATAGCCGAGAGCGCCGAGGCGGCTCTTGAAAGCTTCGAGTCGTCAAAGTAGGCGAACGGGTCGTCAAGAATAACGAAGGGGGATTCGTTTTCATAAAGGGAATCTATAAGCGCGAATCTTGCCGCAAGCGCGTACATATCGCGAGTTCCGCGGCTGTATGCCTCAGCGCTCTTTAACGCTCCCTTTTCATTTTTCATAACGGCAAACGAGGTATCCATATGAAAATCCTCGCCTGATTCCTTCGCAATAATTCCTATATATTTGTCAAACGCTGCCTTGGTTTTTGAAAGGTATTTTGACGTCAGGCTGTCTTTTGCCTCGGTCAGATATTTCTGCGTTTTAAGTATTATATCAAGTCTCTCGCCGTACTCCTTTTCCTTTTCAATAAGCGAATCCCTTTCGGCTTGAAGCTCATCAGAAAGGTCAAGCTCGTCAGATAGCGCTTTGCACTGCCTTTCGGACAGCGCTTTTTTCCTTTCAAGCTCTGCAATTTTTTCTTCTATAACGGTTGGGTCGTAGGAAAAGGCTGCTTCGTCTTTGTCATAGGTCGAGGGAGCGTCAGGATTTATGCCGTGTTCCTTTGCAAAGGCATCAAGGCTCGCCTTCATCCTGTCAATCGAGCGTGATATAGTTGAGTACTCGACGAGCTTTGCGTTTATCTCATCAAACGGTCTGTCGCTGACGGTGGGGAAGCGTGAAAGAAATTCTTGCGCGTGGCTCTTATATTTTTCCGCTCGCGCGAACTCCTCCTCCTTTCTTTTTACGAGAGACGTCTCACGCTCGGATAGCGCAAGATAGATATCCCGGCGCCTCAATATCTCGGCAATAGAATCGGTAACGGTCGCAGCGCTTGTTCTCGGGAATTTCGCGATAAATTCACACGCGTCCCGCGTTAGCTCGGCAATTTCTTCTTTAAGACGTGAAAGCCGCTCAAGGCTTTCCGCGCTCTCACGCCTTCTCGCCTCTTCCGCCTTCGCCTTCGATTTTATTTCGTAAAGAATATCAAGAAGCGCCTTTCTGTCGGATACGGGCGGATAACCCTCGTTTTGAATAAATTCGTTTGCTTTGCTATAAAATCCCGCTGACGTGTTGGCTTTTTTTACGTCAGAGCTGTTTTTTATGCCAAAAACAAGTATTAGCGCTCCAAGGACGGAGACAAAAAACAGCAGCGGATTTATTAAAGCTCCGAGGCCGATTCCGACAGCAGTCAGTATAATACCGAACTGAATCGTTATATGACAACTTTTATTTACTTTGTTTATTTTTTTCGCTGATGAAAGCTTTTCTATAAAGCTGTCGGCGGCATCCGAATGTGAGATTTCGTTATCGGCGGCGCCCGCTCCGATAAGAGTACGTTCTATTATTTCGGATTCCTTTTGCTTTTCGGAAATGGCATTGGCAAGCTCTTTGGCTTTTATGAATTCCGCCTCATCCGCGCCGCACCTAAAGAAATCAGAAAGCGCTCCAAGCTTTGAGTCTCTCTCTTTCTCTCCCGAGGAATATATTCTCTTCGCCTCGGCGTGCATTTCCTTTGCCCGCGTTATCTCCTCGGGGGTCGGAAGTCCGCTCTTGAAGAAAAGCTTCAGCGCGGAAAACGAGCGCAAGTCGCTGTCAACCGAGGCTTTCATTTCCGCGTACTGCTTTTCGTAGGTTCGTCTGAGCCTTGCTTCATCGGCAAGTCTGGCTTCATTTACCATTCGCCTTTTTTCTACGTACGCTTTGTCAAGCTCGTTTTTTATATATCCGAGCCTGTCCTCTTCTTCTTTATATTGCTCGCTGAGCCTTTCAAGATCGGCAAGGCGTTTTTCGGTTTCGGCTCTCCTTGCTTTGATATCGCCGATCTCACCCGCGCCGCCGCGCCTGTGAATTACTTTTCTCTCTTTTTCGAGCAGCAGAAAAGCGTCATCCATAACGCTGAGGTCTCCGTCGCATCCGACGAGGTTGGATAGCTTTGCCGAGACGGTTTTATTTTCGTTTTTTCCTGAAAGGTTAGCTTCCGAAAGAAAAACCGTGCGCTCAAATCCGTCAGCGTCTATGCCGAATAGCTCCTCGCCTACTTTTTCTGAAAAATCGGAGCTGACCTTTCCGGTCTTTGTGTCGTAGAGAGTAAAGGTATCATCGCTTGCCTTGGGCATAAACGTTCTCTCTATTCGATATTTTTTTCCTCCGCTCATAAAGGTGAGAGAGCCTCCGCATCTGCCGCCCTGCCAGGGCATATAATGCTTTCTGTCATTCTCTTCGAGTTTCATTCTTTTCGTATCGTCAAGACCGTACAGCATTGCTTTTATAAACACCGTGAGCGTTGTTTTTCCGTACCCGTTGTCTTTTTTTACG
>JAZQKG010000066.1:0-3096 GCA_045542035.1 Eubacteriales bacterium
TGTGAGCCAAGGAGTTGATTTATGACATTGTCTTCCTAAGACCGCTTGGCCTCCGACTTCTCCTCGCACATTGGAAACCGATCCGGCAACAATATTTACTTTATACTTTTTTGCCAGTTCTCCAATACGGGTATTTACTTCATAGCCGTTAAGTCGGATCGTAGCCATGTCGTTCTGTGAGCCAAGGAGTTGATTTATGACATTGTCTTCCTAAGACCGCTTGGCCTCCGACTTTATAGTAGTCATCTTCGCCCATAGGCGTAAACAGATGCGTCTTATCATATTTGGCAATGCAGATACCGTCTCGGTCAAAAACAAAAGCGGTATTATATACTTTCCCGCCTCGCACATTAGAAACTGATCCGGCAACAATATTTACTTTATACTTTTTTGCCAGTTCTCCAATACGGGTATTTACTTCATAGCCTTTCCTGCAGGACAACTCGGCAAGGTTTTCTTTCGGGAAAAATCCGGTATTCCACGTTTCCGGCAATACCAATACGTCGGCGTTATCCTTCATCGCATTACAAATTAACTGTTCTGCGTGTGCAAAATTCTCCTCTGGACAACCGAGCTTCATATTCATTTGCAGACAGGAAATTTTCATATATATTCCTCTTTTCATAAAGTGCATATTGCTTACTTAGTCAAAATACTGCTGATACCACACGATAAAAGTATAAATTACCCAGATTTTTCTGCTTAAATCTTCTTTACCTGATTTGTGTCTGTTTAAAAGCGCAAGCAATCTGTCTGTTTTGAAATACCTTTGGGCAACATCAGAAGAAAAGGCATTTTTTATTATACTATAATATTTTTCTTCCTTCAGCCACAGTCTTATGGGTACCGGAAATCCGAGTTTGTCTTTTTCCGCCGTTACTCTGGGCAGAGCTTTTTTAGCCGCATCACGAAGAACAAGCTTTGTAGTAACAGTATTGACTTTGTAGCAAGTTGGTATTGTAAGAGCAAGATTCACCACATTTTTATCAAGAAAAGGAACCCGAAGTTCTAATGAATGTGCCATACTGACTTTGTCTGCTTTAAGCAAAATATCTCCCACAAGCCACATATTAATATCGAGATATTGCATTTTTGTGACGGTATCCTTATCTTTTACTTCAGAATAATATTTGCTGCAAAGAGCTTTGGGAGAAATAGTGCATTTAGCAATCTGACTTTTTAAGATTCGCTTTCGTTCCTTCAGAGAAAAGATGTTTGCGTTACCTATAAATCGTTCCTCAATACTTTTACCTCGACGCACAATATAATTAATTCCGCATTTTGGCGGGAGAAGCCCGCAAGCCTTTGATAATACTCTGCGGATACAGAACGGAATACTATCGTACAATGTTAAAGTCAACGGTTCCTGATAAATACGGTATCCGCCGAAAAGCTCATCGGCACCTTCACCCGACATTACAACCTTTACGTATTTACTTGCAAGCTCGCATACAAAATACAGTGCAACGGCCGAGGGGTCTGCAAGAGGTTCGTCCATGTGATACTGGATTTTTGCAAAGCTGTTCCAGTATTCCTCGGGGGTAATGATTTTTGAAATGTTCTCCTTTTTTACCGCTTTGGAAAAATCTTTGGCAAACCGTATTTCGTTGTAGCGGTCTTTGTCGGTTGTTTCAAAGCCTACCGTGAATGTTTTATCTACACCTGATGCCTCTGCGATATAACTTGAATCTATACCGCTTGACAAAAAGGAACCCACTTCGACGTCCGCAATTTTATGTGCAGAAACCGATTCGCGGACCGCCTTGTCTGTCAACTCCGAAAAATATTCGAGCGTGCCGCCCTTTGGGGTGAATTCTGGTTTCCAATAGCGTTTTTTTGTAAGCTTGCCATCCTTGAAGATTAAATAGTGTGCCGGCGGAAGCTTGAATACATTTTTGAAAAACGTTTCTTCGGAAGGTGAATACTGAAAAGACAAATAATGACCAAGAGCTTCTTCGTTAAGTTGCTTGACAAAATGGGGATGTTCCAGGAAAGCCTTGATTTCCGAGCCAAACAGAAAGCTATCACCCATAAACGAATAGTAAAAAGGCTTGATTCCGAAAATATCTCTGGCAGCAAAAAAAGACTTGTCATTTATATTAAAAAGCACAAAGGCAAACATTCCGCGAAGATGCTCAGTCACTTTTTCACCCCACCGCTCGTATCCATGAAGCAGAACCTCACTGTCGGAGTTGTTGGAGAAAATATGACCGTATGATAAAAGTTCGTCACGCAACTCTTTGTAATTATATATTTCTCCATTGAAAACCAGCACCAATGATTTATCTTCGTTAAACATCGGCTGGTCCCCGTCTGCAAGGTCAATAATACTCAATCTGCGAAATCCGAGTGCAATATCTTCATTCGTGAACTTACCTTTTGAATCCGGACCGCGGTGAATTATACGGTTCATCATGTTTTCAAGAACAGTTCCGTCATCTTGTATAGAGTTGGTAAATCCGACAAATCCGCACATTTATTTCACCTCTCGTTTTTTAAAAGCTTTGTCAGACGCTGTGCTGCTTCCTTGGTTTCTTCGGGTTTTCCGAACGTGGAGAAACGGAAATAGCCTTTTCCGCATTTTCCAAAACCGTCACCCGGAATACCTACTACTTGAATTTCTTTGAGCAGATAATCAAAGAACTCCCAACCGCTCATACCGTCGGGGCATTTCATCCAGATATATGGTGAGTTTTTGCCGCCTGTGTACCAAATACCTGCGGCATTCAGCGCTTCCATAAAATAGGAAGTCGGAGGCCAAGCGGTCTTAGGAAGACAATGTCATAAATCAACTCCTTGGCTCACAGAACGACATGGCTACGACCCGACTTTGTGGTCGCGTAACCGTGAAACCCGAACAAACGGCGTTTCTTACATCCTTCAAAAAGGTGCCTTGGCGGTATTTACAACGGAGGGACAGCAGCAGATCCACGATAATCTTCGTGTATATAAAGAACACGCCTCCTATTTTATGGAAGCGCTGAATGCCGCAGGTATTTGGTACACAGGCGGCAAAAACTCACCCTATATCTGGATGAAATGCCCCGACGGTATGAGCGGTTGGGAGTTCTTCGATTATCTGCTCAAAGAAATTCA
>JAZQKG010000067.1:0-10910 GCA_045542035.1 Eubacteriales bacterium
AATTCCCTTTTCAAGAAGCTCTGCTCTTATTGCGTCGGCTTCAGCATAATTCTTATTTGCCTTTGCCGCGCGGCGAGCTTCAATTTTTTCATTTATATACTTAAGAAGCTCGGGATCACAGGAAGCCTCAGCCGCGGGTTCATCATCCTTTTTCTTAAGCTTTGACGCCTCTTCAATAAGACCGAGGTCAAGCACCTTTTCAAAATCGGAAATAAGCGCAAGCTTTGTTTTGTCATTCGTTTTAAGCTTGAACACGTCGTAAAGTGCCGTCACTGCAAGAGAGGTATTAAGGTCGTTATCCAGCGCGTCTGTAAAGCGCTTTTTACCTTCCGCGAAGGCATTTTCATCAACAGACTCCGAATCAGAATCTTTAAGAGCCGCCACCTTGGCTACGAGCTTATTGTAAGCAATCTTTGCGTTCTCAAGATTTTCCCATGAAAAAACGAGGTTCTTTCTGTAGTGCGACTGCATGCAGAAGTAGCGGTAAACAAGAGGATTAAATCCGCGTTCTTCAAGGAGAGATACCGTAAGAAATTCTCCCTTTGATTTCGACATCTTTCCGCCTGTTGTATTCAGGTGATGAACGTGGAACCAATATCGGCACCACTCGTGACCGAACGTAGACTCACTCTGAGCAATCTCATTCGTGTGATGCGGGAAAGCGTTGTCTATTCCTCCGCAATGAATATCAAGATATTCGCCAAGATGCTTTGAGGCTATGCATGAGCACTCAATATGCCATCCGGGATATCCTATTCCCCAAGGGGAATCCCATTTAAGCTCCTGATCCTCAAATTTGGACTTTGTAAACCATAGAACAAAATCCGCCTTATTGCGTTTGTTTCCGTCGGCTTCAACGCTCTCGCGCACGCCAACCTCAAGGTCTTCCTCGTTGAAATCGTTGAATATATAGTACTTTTCAAGCTTCGAGGTGTCAAAATAAATATTTCCGCCTGCCTCGTATGCGTATCCCTTTTCAAGAAGAGTCTCTATCATCTTTATAAATTCGGGAACACAAGCGGTCGCGGGCTCGGTAATGCTCGGCTTTGTTATATGAAGCTTTTCGCAATCGGCGAAGAAAGCGTCAGCGTAAAACTTCGCGATCTCAAGAACAGTCTTGTGCTCTCTCCTCGCGCCTTTAAGCATTTTGTCCTCGCCTGTATCTCCGTCACTTGTCAGGTGACCTACGTCGGTTATATTCATAACACGGGTAACGTCGTATCCTATATAGCGAAGATATTTTTCAAGCACGTCCTCCATCGCGTATGTACGAAGATTTCCTATATGAGCATAATGGTATACCGTGGGACCGCAGGTGTACATACTTACCTTACCCGCCTCGCGCGGTACAAACTCTTCTCTCATTCTCGTTGCAGAATTATATAACAGCATAAAATTACCCTTTCAACATATGTCTCTTTTTAATATTAAACACAAATATACAGAATATATTTTATCAAAAACCGAGAGATTTGTCAAGTAGCTATCATATTTTATATATTTTACATAGTACTAAATAAATATTTTTTACTAAAGTATTGTATTTTACCTAAAAATCTGTTATTATTTATAGTAGATAATTATACGCATCGGAGGTTTTATATAAATGACGAACAACAAAGAAACAAAAGAAGGAGCATACGCGGCGCTTACCGGATTCAGAAGAGCTGTTCCGATAATACTTGTCGCGCTTGCGGTTTTCACCGGGCTTTGCTTCATTATGCAGGACACGGGCGCGCTTGGAAGCGCAATATCTAACGTTTTCCTTGGACTTTTTTCCGTGGGAGGTTATTTTATACCCGCGCTTCTTGCTATACACGCATTCTTTTACCCCTCCGACGTTCAGAGAAAAAGAACTATAACCCGATTTATATTTTCAGCTATTGCCGTTATAACGATAGCGGCTCTTGCGCACTCTATCACCTATTTGGGCGCGGACCTTGTTTTCGCTCCGAAGGAATTTTATAAAAGCGGAACGGGCGCTAAGGGCGGAGGTTTTATAGGCGGCATAGTCGCATTCGGCCTGACGAAAATATTCGGAACGGTAGGACTTATAATTATTGCAGTCCTTATTTTTGCTCTTTATCTTACCTACTTTTTCGCTGGCGGAAAAACAACGTTCCTGAGAGCGCTTTTAAAGATACTTACCGCTATTTCCAATTTCTTTACATTCCTCGGCATAAAGATAAAAGAGCGCAAGGAAAAGAACGCAGCTCTCAAAGAGGAGCGCCTTCGCGAAGAGCTTGCAGAGCAGCAGGACCCTCTTTTTGACGATGAATTTTTCGCGGCTGATAACGGAATGAAGGAGCTTACGATAACAAAGCTCGGTGTTAAGGAGATTAGAGACGATAAAGAATTTGAAAAGAATCCCAACCTTCAGGATAAAGTACATCACAAATCCGGAAGCTTCACAAGCGAACCCCTAAACGAAGAAGTCTATGACGAGCCTACCAAGGATAGTGCGCCCCGCGAGAAAAGGCAAAGACGCGTCAATATGGATTACAGTACTACCGATTCTGTGCACGGTCTTTCGGTTTCGGTAAATGAAGCCTCGTATGAACCGCGCAATAACGATATAATATACGAAATGCCAAAGGAAGAGCCGATTCCGAAAGACAGCGAAAGCGCTGAGGACGTTTTCGGTGGTAATTTTAATCCATACGATTTCAAACTTAATGAAGAGCTTGCAAATAAGCCGTCGAGCAAAACCGCAAAGGAACGCCCAGAGCCGGAAGGTATAAGCGAATTTGCGGAACCGCTTGTCGAGCTTGATGAAAATGAAATTGATAAAGCGAGACAAAGAGCCGACTTCGAAATGAAGAAAAGAGCCGCTCTTGACGCCCAGAGAAGATATGCGGAGGCCCAGGCTGAAATAGAGAAAAACAAAGCAGAAAACGAAGCTCAAAACAAAATTAATACAGAAAATAATGAAAGCGAAACTAATGCGCAGGATGAGAGAGAACCGTATATTCCCGACTATATGGCAGAGATTATAAAAGAAGCGGTAGCAGAAACGGTAAACGAAAACGTCGCCCGCGAGAGCGCTGAACGAAAAGCGGAAGAAGAGAACCGAGCAAGACGCGAAGCCACGTTTGCAAGCGCAATGAGCCATTACGAAACCGAGCGTTTTAATACGGAATTTAGGCCTTACACCCCTCCAACAGAAGAGGATATTCCAAAAACCGAAGAAAAAATATACGAAAACCCATTAGATAACGAGTTAAAAATTTCAAGATCAATGCTTGACCCCTCTCCTGCGAGCGAGGAATACATTCCTGAAGAGCCTGCGGAAGAGACCGAGGCAGAGCCTACGCTTGACTTTGAGGACTCAAAAACCGAGATGGAATTTGACTTTCTCCCCGATGAAGATGCCGAAACTGAAATTCCCTACGCTACGAACGAAAATTCCTCGGCGGAGATAAGCTTTTCATACGGGGAAACCGATACCGCGGAAGAAGAACCGGAAAATGAACCCGAGGAACCCGAGCTTTTTGGAATTGCGGATATATCCGAAGATGAGGTATATATAGATGAAAAAGAAATTCCCGAGGAAGAAATTTTTTCCTCAACCGAGGAAATTCCTCTCGAAGAGCAAAATCCCGAGGTGAAAGAGCTTCGTAAGCTTTTCCCATTCTTAGAGGATACGGAGAACAGTGCAGACAGTGATGAAGATTCGATTACTCAGCCGTCAATTGAAGGAGAATCTTCGAATAATGACGAGTCCGAAAACATAAGCGAAGATATGTCCGATAATGAGGATGAAGAGAAAGAAGATAAAGTTAAATCCGTACCGTTCGAGCAAAGTCCTCTTGCTCGCTTCGTAACTCCAAAGGCGCCCGCGCCGAAGCCTGAACCGGAACCTGCTCCGGTTCAGGAAAAGCCGGATTATTCAGACTATCAGTTCCCTCCCCTCGATCTTCTTGTAAAAGGTAAGGAAGAAGAGGATTTAAACCAAGAGGAAGAAAAGAACCAGAACGCCGAAAAGCTTGTTGACGCGCTCCTTCAGTTCAACGTTAGAATTTCAATAAAAGGAATAGACCGCGGACCGCGTATAACAAGATACGAGATAGTTCCCGCCAGAGGAGTTAAGGTGCAGGCTGTTACTAACCTCTTTAACGACATAGCTCTTAACCTTGGCGCTGAGGGTATCCGTATGGAAGCTCCGATTCCCGGAAAATCCGCCATAGGCGTTGAGATTCCCAACAAGAAGCCGAGTACCGTTCTTTTACGTGACCTTGTCGAATCCGACCAGTTCATCTGCGCGGAATCAAAAACAATGTCCTGCCTTGGAAAAGACGTTACGGGAAATCCCGTATTTGCCGATATCGCGAGAATGCCTCACGTACTCGTAGCCGGAGCTACCGGTATGGGTAAATCGGTTTGTATCAACTCTATACTGATAAGTATTCTGTATAAAGCGAAGCCCGACGAGGTTAAATTCATAATGATAGACCCTAAAAAAGTTGAATTTAACGGATACAACGGCATTCCCCACCTACTTGTTCCCGTTGTTACCGACGTAAAGCAGGCGGCAGGCGCTCTTATGTGGGCAGTTGAGCAGATGGAGAAGAGATACGACCTTATGGAAGCTCTTGAGGTAAGAAAGCTTGACGCATATAACGAAAAGGTTCGCGAGAATCCCGAGCTTGGAGAACCGCTTCCCAAGATCGTTATAGTTATCGACGAGCTTAACGATATAATGCTTCAAGTAAGAAAGCCCGCGGAAGACCTTATAATGAGTATAGCTCAAAAGGCGCGCGCCGCAGGTATACATCTTATAATAGGTACTCAGCGCCCCTCGGTTGACGTTATTACCGGTGTTATCAAAGCAAATATTCCCTCGCGTATTTCATGTAAGGTTGCGTCCTACAACGACTCAAAAACGATTCTTGAGCAAGCGGGAGCTGAAAAGCTTCTTAATAACGGAGATATGCTTTATATTCCCGCAGGCGCTCCAAAGGCGCTGAGAGTTCAGGGCGCGTTCGTTTCCGACGGAGAGGTTGCCGCTATAATGAAATTCTTAAAATCTCAGGCGAAAGGCAACGTTTACGATGCTCAAGCGCTCGAGGATATTAACCGCGCGGCTCAGAAATGCTCTAAGGGCAAGGGCGGCGGAGACGACTACGGTGACGATGACGATAGGGATGACGATGATAACGCAGGCATCCTTAACGACCAGCAGTTCCTTGACGCAGTTGAGCTTGCCGTAAAATCGGGTAAAATATCCACCTCTCTTATACAGAGAAAAATCAGCATAGGCTACGGAAAAGCAGCCAAATTCATAGATTATATGGAAGATATGGGAATTGTCAGCGAGCCTAACGGACAGAAGCCGAGAGACGTTCTCGTCACCAAGGATGAATGGCACGAAATGCTTTCAAGGCGAAGCCTTGACTAATTACAGACAGAACGGAGATTTATATGATTCTTGTATTACTTGCAGACGGTTTTGAGGAGATTGAAGCTCTCACACCCGTCGATATGTTAAGAAGAGCCGGACTTGACGTAAAAACCGTCGGAATGAACGGAAAAATAATTGCAGGCTCTCACAAAATTCCCGTTATATGCGATATTGAGCCAAACGAAGTTGAACTCGATAAAGTCAGCCTCGTTATCTTGCCCGGCGGAATGCCGGGAGCGCTTAATCTCGACGCGTCACCCTTTACCGACAAAATAATAGCCGCCGTTAATAAAAACGGCGGCAGGATTGCTGCAATATGCGCGGCACCTCTGGTGCTTGGAAGGCGCGGACTCCTTAACGGAAAGCGTGCTGTTTGTTACCCCGGCTTTGAAAATGAGCTTACGGGCGCTGAAATTGTTAACCAGAGCGTAGTAACAGACGGAAACATAACCACCGCAAAGGGTATGGGAGCTGCTCTTCTATTTGCTGAAGAACTCGTAAGCCTCATTTGTGGAGAAGAGGTTAAAAATTCCCTTTCGTCTGCCATAATGGAGGAAAAATAAGCATGGTAGCAAATCTGCAAACACATATTGCCTACCGCTGCCCCGAATGCGGTACTGTTATTTACGGCTTCGTTGGAAAATTCGCGCTAAGCGCAAATCTTCTTAGAATAAAATGCTCCTGCGGACATTCCGCGATGGATATTACTATTACAAACGACAATAAGATACGTCTCTCCGTTCCCTGCGTTTTCTGCAGACAGAATCACAATTTTGTCGTGTCTCAAAATATATTTTTCGGTAGAGATATCTTCTTATTGAACTGCCCTTATGCAAATATGGATATTTGCTTTATCGGCAGCAAAGAAAAAATCGACAGTGAAATTCTCCGCTCGGGAAAAGAGCTTGAGAAGCTTCTTATTGGCCTTGAAGCTGAATCTATAAAAGATATGCAGCCAACCGATATGGATGAGGATGAGATACTACCCGACCCAACGGTTTATGACACCCTTCGTTTTCTCGTCAGGGAGCTTGAAGAGGATAGAAAAATAGATTGCCCCTGTCACAGAGGAAAGTACGAATTACGTTTCACTAAAGACGGCATAGAAGCTTTCTGTCCCGATTGCGAGGCTACATATCTCTTTAATACAGAAGCCGTCAGCGCAAGTGAGGAATATCTCAGCACTGATTCAATAACTCTTACCTAATCGTAATAGTCTACAATACCCCTATATATTCCAAGAGCGAACAAATCAGGTGAATTTACCATAAGCTCGGCATCGCCGGGGTTAGTTATAAAGCCCATTTCGACAAGCACCGCAGGCATATTAGTCCGTCTGAGAACGTATAGTCCGGGTCGCTCTATTATTCCGCGGTTGCGAACTCCCGTAACGAGCGTCATCTCTTCAAGGATATCCTCCGCAAGCTCATAGGACACTTCGGAATTTCTGCTGTATATGAGCGCCTCTGCTCCGTTTGCGGCCGGATTTATCGCAGCGTTTGTGTGGAGCGAAATAAAAACGTCAGCTCCCCAAGCGTTTGCCTCGTTTACCCTTGCCGTAAGACTTGATGAGTTCGTTGTTCCAAGAATTGTTTCGGGTGTCGGACGTGAAAGTCTTGGTGTAAAATCGGGATTTTCGGCAAGATAGTCGTAAAGTCTTACTCCTATATCATAGGTTATATCCTGCTCGAAGTAACCGTTGCCCTCTGCTCCGGTGTTATAATCTCTTGGGTTATGTCCTTGGTCTATGTACACTTTTATCGGCATATCAATCTCCTTAAATAGCTTTTTTAATATTATACGCAAATACCGAAAGGTTTGACTATGAATGAAATGAAAAGACTGCTCAGCTTTGTCAGGCGGGCAGTCGATGATTATAATATGATAGAAGACGGTGACAAGATAGCCGTTGGAATTTCGGGCGGTAAGGATTCGCTTACTCTCCTTGAGGTCCTCGCGGAAATGCGAAGATTTTACCCAAAGAAATACGAGGTTTACGCTGTTACCGTTGATATGGGATTTGACGGAGCAGACTTTTCCGAAATCGAAGAGTTTTGCCGCAGAATAAACGTAAAATACAAGGTAGTTAAAACAGAAATAGCGAAAATTATATTTGATATTCGTAAGGAATCAAATCCCTGCTCTCTTTGCTCAAAGATGCGCCGCGGCTCACTTCACGCAGCAGCGCAGGAGCTCGGATGTAATAAGGTTGCCCTCGGGCATCATTACGACGATGCAGTGGAAACCTTTATGATGAACCTCTTTTTTGAAGGCAGACTCGGATGCTTTTCACCTGTCACCTACCTATCAAACCGACAGATAACTCTTATCCGACCGATGATATACGCGCAGGAAAAAGACGTTATGTATTTTGTCAGAAAAAGAATCCTTCCGATACTAATAAGTCCCTGCCCCGAGGACCACGCGACGGAGCGTGAAAAAATGAAGAATCTACTTCTTGAGCTTGAAAGAAACAACAAAGGCCTTCGCCACAGAATTTTCACAGCCATGTGCCGCGGTGAAATCGACGGATTCAAGAAAATCGGTAAATATCCCGACGCAGGACCGATAGAATAATTAGTAATAAAAAAGTTTATGAATGTCCCGCTTCTTGAAGCAAAGCCCACTATGTAATCCGTTACGGAAATCATAGTGGGCTATTTGATTATTTACTGAAAACAACGGTAACAGTCGTACCGACACCAAACTCACTTTCAATGGAAAGCTCCGCGCCAACGATGGCGCAGATATGCTTAACGATGGCAAGACCAAGTCCCGTGCCGCCGATTCGCTTGGAGTGGGATTTATCGACACGGTAGAAGCGCTCGCAAAGACGAGGTAAATGCTCCCTCTCGATACCGATGCCCGTATCCTTTACCCCGAGACAAACGCCTGTATCTGTTTCTGAAATAGAAACCGCTACCGAGCCGCCGTCTTTGTTATACTTGATGGCGTTGGAAACAAGATTTTGGGTAAGCTCAAAAATCATTGTTTGATCAGCGGTAATCTTTGCTGAACCGACGATATTTGCGGTGATATTCTTGCTTTTGACTTTTTCAGAAAGTCCGTCAAGAACCTCTTTTGCAACATCCTCAAGAGCCACCTCGGAAAGCGCTCTTTTCGGAGCGTCTCCGCTTTCGATCTTTGAGAGCGTGAGCATATCCGAAATAAGAGAACCGAGTCTAAGGCTTTCTTTGTAGATCCGTCCGAGCTGTTTTTGGGAGGTCTCGTCCATACCTTCCTTGTTCATAAGAACCTCGGCAAATCCCTGCATTACCGTAATAGGCGTTTTCAGCTCGTGAGAAGCGTTTGCAAAGAAATCGCTCTTTTGCTTCTCAATCAGCTTTTCCTTAGTAATATCCGTAACGATAATGATAGCGGAAATGTCGTCGCAGATGGCCTCGTTTGCAATTTTGGTAATGACTACTGACAGGTGCTTATCATCATAAACACAGTTGAAAGCGAAGTCCTCTCCGAGATGCTCGGTGATCTCTTCGTAAACAGGAAGCTTTCCAATCAGGAACACAAGATCTCTGCCAATATCGTGGTGCGTTCCGTTAAACATTTCAAACGCGCGCTTATTTGCAAACACGATACGCTTCGAGCCATCAAGCGCAATAATACTTTGAGATACGTTATCAAGTACAGCGTTCAGCTTGACTCTTTCACCGTCTGCAATACGAATATGACTATGAATGTTTGCATTTAGCTCGTTTATCTGATTCAAAACTCCGAATAGCTCCGACTCGCTCATATCGGTTTTGATCGGTGCATACTGTCCTTCGTTCAGGCTCTTTAAGCTATCGCCGATTTCCGTAACCTTAGATGAAACGTTACGGGATATAAAGCTTGAGAGAACAAAGGAAAGAACGAGGGATACCGCAAGAACGAGTATAAAAAGCGGAATGATAGCGGTAAAGTAAGGAGTGACTTGACTGCTTCTTACCGCAAGTCGAAGAATAACCTCCGTACCGTCCGAAAGGGCGGTCTTTGTTGCGTAATAGGTCATATCACACTTGAAGGTTTCCGAATATCTTTCCACAGTATCGGGCTTACCTTCGAGCGCGTTTTTTATTTCCTCACGGTCAGCGTGATTTTCAAGAGGCGCTTTTGTGTCGCTCTCGTAAAGAACGTTACCGTCTGTATCGAAAATCGTAATACGAAGCTCGGGGTTATCCGAGTACTTATTAAAGACTGCAAAGTCGCTCTGCTCATTCATCAGAGTAGCCGCAAGCTCAGTTTCTGCCTTCAACCTTTCATTTACGATATTATTCGTATTCATATTGACGGCAATGATGCCGAATACGAACATCAGAAGAACGCAGGCAAGCGTTGCGGCAAAAACCTTATAAAATATCTTCTTTTTCATTGTCCAACAAAGCGATAACCGATACCGCGCACGGTAACAATCACGTCGCCTCCTCCACATTCGGTGATCTTGTCGCGCAGCTGAGAGATATGTATATCAAGCGTTCTCGTTTCACCCATATAGCTCTCTCCCCAAACCTCACGGAAAAGCTCCTCGCGCTCTACGGTCGTGCCTGCTCGCGCAATCAGCATTTTAAGCAGCTTAAATTCCTTCAAGGTAACTCCCAAGTCGTGTCCTTCGTAAAAAATCTTATAAACGTTATTGTCAATGACAAAGCCCGCCTGCCTTGTCACGTACAGATTGGCGCGGCGAATGTTTGTCTTGACACGGGCAATCAGCTCAAGCACCGAGAAAGGCTTGGTCATATAATCGTCAGCGCCCTTGTTTAGCCCCTTGACCGCGCTGATCTCATCGGATTTTGCGCTCACGATAATAACGGGAATCTTCTCGTCCATTTCTCTTATCTTTGTTAGAATCGTATAGCCGTCCATATCGGGGAGCATAATGTCAAGAATTATTAGGCTTGGGCGAGTCTTTTCAAAGCATCGAAAAAAGTCCTTACCGTTCTCAAACATTTTGGTAAGGAATACTCCTTCAAAAGCTCCTTCGTATAATTCTCTTATGCCTTCGTCGTCTTCAACAATATAAATGATCTCGTCCATTAAAACTTTTGATGTACCCCCGTTTCATTATATTTCGTCCACTCCGCAACGTTCACTGCGTGGTCGCCGATTCGTTCTAAGTATTTTGCGACCATCATCAGCTCAATGGCTTGGTCGCCGTTTCTGCCGTCCTTTTTGATAAGCTCGATCAGGTCGGTCTTGACAGATAGGAACATGCCGTCCATCTGATCGTCAAGCGCGATTACCTCGTCTGCAAGTGCTTCGTCGTTGTTAATAAAGGAATTTACGCTCTCTCTAACCATTTTCACAGCAAGCTCGCCCATAGCGGTAATGTGCGTGAGCTTCTTGATATAAGCATCGCCCGGCATTGTGTAAACAAGGTCGCCAATATCAGCGGCTTGGTCGCCGAAGCGTTCAATGTCGGTGATCATCTTGAGCGCGGTGGATACCTCCCGGAAATCCTTCGCCACAGGCTGTTGTTTAAGAAGGATACGCATACACTTCTTTTCAATCGCCA
>JAZQKG010000068.1:0-3171 GCA_045542035.1 Eubacteriales bacterium
AGTTTCTCTGATGATTTTATCACAGTCAATGCCTTTAGCAAGTGTGATTTCTTTACATTCTTCGATTGAAGAAATGCCGTATTCTTTAAGAACTGCAAGGATTTTTGCCTCACGTCTTTCGTAGTTTTCAAATAATGCCATTTTTACTGCCTCCTATCAATCTTTACGGGGGTCTATGTACTTAACTGCACCGTCTTCGGGAGCAAATCTGCCATAGTTACCCATGGATTTATTGTAAGCAGTTGTGGGATCGTCACCCTTCTTAATGAAGTCGGTCATTTTACCGAGGTTAACAAATTCGTAACCGATAACCTGATCGTTTTCATCAAGAGCCATTCTTGTTACGTAACCCTCTGCCATTTCAAGATAGCGAACACCTTTTGCAAGTGTGCCGTACATAGTACCAACCTGAGAACGAGAGCCTTTTCCAAGATCCTCAAGGCCTGCGCCGATAGTAAGACCGCCCTCAGAAAAAGCTGACTGAGTACGTCCGTAAACTATCTGAAGGAAGAGCTCGCGCATAGCTGTGTTAATAGCGTCGCAAACGAGGTCGGTGTTAAGAGCTTCAAGAAGAGTTTTTCCTTGAAGAATTTCTGCAGCCATTGCAGCAGAGTGAGTCATACCGGAGCATCCGATAGTCTCAACAAGAGCTTCTTGAATAATGCCTTCCTTAACGTTGAGGGTGAGCTTGCACGCGCCCTGCTGGGGTGCGCACCAGCCAATACCGTGTGTAAGACCGGAAATGTCTTTGATTTCCTTTGCCTTTACCCAAGCGCCCTCTTCGGGAATGGGAGCGGGACCGTGGTTAGGACCCTTAGCAACTACGCACATGTTCTGCACTTCGTGCGAATAGACAAGTTCTGCCATTTTTATATCTCCTTAAATTAAATAATAAACAGGGAATTATTAAACGATAACCGTACCGTAAACTGTTCCGAATGCGCACGCAGCGTTTGCTTCATCGGTGTCGATATGCATTGCGGGAGCAAAGTTCTTATTTACGCGAACAACAACGTCACCGAAAACGGTAGTACGCTCGGATTTGATTTCAACCGAAACGATCTGCTTGTCGGAAACGCCCATTTCTGCAGCCGCTTCTGGAGTAAGGTGGATGTGGCGCTTTGCAGCGATAACACCCTCTGTAAGCTCAAGCTCTGCGCCTGTATCGGGGTTAACGAGCTTGCATGCGCCCGAGCCTGCAATATCACCGCTCTCGCGGATGGGAGCAACTACGCCGATAGAGCGAGCGTCGGTAAGAGAAATCTCAACCTGGCTTGCAGGACGGGTAGGACCAAGAATCGATGCCTTGAGAGAACCCTTAGGACCTACTACAACAAGCTTCTCAGCGCATGCAAACTGGCCGGGCTGGCTGAGGTCCTTCTTATTTGTGAGTTCATAGCCATTTCCAAAGAGAATGTCAACCGCTTCTCTCGAAAGGTGAATGTGCCTTGCGGATGTTTCAACTAAAACTTGTTTCATTTCTGAAAACTCCTTTATGTCTTTAATAATTACATTATAAATCGATAATAAGTATAACACAAAAAAAGCATTCTGTCAATGACAGAATGCTGTAAATAATAAAAATATTTGGAAAAATATACTTAAATTAAGCAAGGCTCTTTTTCTTCGGCATCAGAATTGGAGGTTTTGTTGCTAAACTCTGTGGATTCGTCCTCGGGAATCCAAGCATTTCCGAATTCGATGTCTTTAAATAAAGCGGTCAGACCCGTGAGCTGCTTTAGTCTGAGTATTTCGTCCTTGTCCATGCCGAGATGCTTTGATATCCATGCGTCACTTCTGCCAAGCTCGTGTAGTTCCTTTATTATATTGCTCATCAAATCTACGTTATGCGAGCCGCGGGCTCTGTTATGCCTTATAGTGCTTGCCATACGGTGCTCAATAGGTTTGTCAATAACCGCGACGGGAAGTTTTCCTTCCTCACGCTCGTATATATCCTTGTGTTCCAGCATAATCCGATATCTGTGGAATCCGTCCACTATAATATAGGTATCATCTTCTTTTGAATGATAACACACTATTGGCATTGTGTATCCGTCCTCTTTTATACTGTCGTAAAGGAGACGCAGCTCCGGCGGAGCAACCGAGTTGGGATTATACGTATTCGGATTTATTTTTTCAATAGGAACTGAAATTATATTGTATACCGGGCTTTTATACTTCATTCTTCCGCTACCTTCATATATTTTTCTTTAAGAATATCAATGTATTTTTGCTGTTCTTTTGTTATGCTGAATCCCATAAAGCGACAGGTATGGTCGTTTTTCAGTATGCAGTAACACATCCGCTTCCAGCTTGGAATTTCCTTTGTTGACTTTATATCGTCGGTGTGATCCGGAATCTTGTCAACAAAAACAACGCGCTTATGTTTCATAACAGTATAATTTGAAATACCGTTGATTTTGATTTTATAACCTTTTTTGATGAGCTCGTCAATAACCTTATCTTCAAGACCTCCACCGGTATTATGCCAAAAGTCAATCGACGTTCTAAATTTTTTTACGTAGTTGTTGCGTATTCTTGCGGGAAGTGTGTCAAGAAGAAATTTTGTGTACGATTCCCAAGTATGTCCGTCGGGGAGTGTAAGAGTGCGATACCCAAGAGCTTTAGTCTTGCCATATATAGCGCAGAAATTTGCTCCTCTTACTCTGCCAACGATTTTCGTCCACATTTGCGGATCAAGTACTCTGTAAAGATTAAGACTTTCCTTCGCGCAGTCGTTGAAGGGCGATGCAACTCTCATATGATCCGGCTTGAGTCCCGCCATATGATACATATCATAAAGCTCGTTGTAGTCATAACCGAAAACAGAGTTTGCATGCCACACGTCAGAAATGCTCCAATCGTAAAGAGGGGAAGCTGTCCAAACGTCTTTGAATTGGAGACTTATCCACGGCGCATTTTTATATCCGCGCTTTTTGTTAATAATACCGTTATAACGCTGTAAGGATTCGTTTGCTCTCATTCCGAGCAGACAAACGGTTTTCTTATCTCCGTGAGCCCTTTTATACCACCTTCCAAATTGCTTTGCAAGATCCTCTTGATGCATTTTATATCTGTAGGTGATAATCGGATTGTTGTGTATATTAATAACGTACGGATGCTCGGGCATTTTGCGAACCCAGAGTTCTTCTTTTGAAGTCGGATCGTAGC
>JAZQKG010000069.1:0-2283 GCA_045542035.1 Eubacteriales bacterium
CCTTAATTCTGCCTGCGACCTCTTTCAAACTGTAATCCATTTTTTCATTCCTTTCTGATACATTTGATTACTAATTTGAATAAAACAAAAAACCAGTCTCAAAAGAAATTCTTTGAGACGGGTTGTTAAACCCGCGGTACCACTCAAATTACGGAATTATTTCCGTCACTTTCCGGACTCTAACAAGTCCTTTGCCTTTACGCAGCATTACGGAAGGAGTCTACTTGCTTTAGCTTTCGGTCCTTCGACTCAGAAGTGATAGGTTATCGGAATGATTAGGTATTGCCTCGCACCAAAACGGCAACTCTCTGTAAGCTTATCATACCAACCGTCTTCATCACAGTCGTTTTTGTGATATTCAAATTTGTATAAATTTTAGCACAGAAAAATCTGTTTGTCAATAGTTTTTTGAAAAATTTTGGAATATTTTTTTGCTCTTTAAAAATACGGTTTTTGAGAAAATCAAGAATTTACAGAGTAGTCCTTTTTAAATCCGTGCGCACCGAAAATACTCCACTCACCAACGCCAAGCCGCTGCATAATTGCGTTACGTTCGGCAGCACAAAGATTTGGGTCGGTATCAACAGACGTCATAAGAATGGGGGCGTATTGGTTATATTCCGCTTGCTCTTTAGTCAATCCGTGAACGTTAATGTAAATATCTCCTGTCAGGGCAATGTGGTTTGTATAATCAATCAAAACGATTTCACCGGGCAGGTGACCGCCTTTTCCTTCGTAAACCTCAAAGTGTAATTCTTCAAAATCAAAAAAACCAATTTGGGTAAGCGGCTCTTTTAAGTTTTCGATATCATTCCACGGAGATTTTATTTTATCCGGAGCTACCGCTTTGTAGGAAGTGAGGATTTTGCATATGTTAATATAAGGCTTGTGCAGTGAATTTTTTTCTCTAAATCCGTCTTTTCCAAGATGCTCGTTTTCAAGGCAAAGACGTGTTTTGGGGCTCGCTATGACTTCATCAAACATAGAAAGAAGTCCGCAATGGTCTACGTCCGCATGCGTTACAAGAACGGTTTTTCTTATGCTATCAAAATTCGGAATTTCTTTTTTGAATACAGCAAGCATTTCATCCGTATAGCAGGCATAACCGCTGTCGACAAAAAGAAATTTTCCATTGCTCTTGATAATAATAGTGTTGCTGCCGCAAGGCGGTTCTATCAGGGTGATTTCGGTGTTGTCTGTTATTCTGTGATTGCTTATTCTCGGTGAAAACGCTCTGCCTTTCGACGCTCCGAGCAGTTCGGCAAATTTACTTATGCTGTCAAACGTTCTGTATGGGGAAAGTCCTTTTTCATCAAGAGTTTGCATGGCTAAATTAACGTGTACCAAAAGCTCTCTGCTAACTGCTTCGGAAAGTCCCATGATTTTTGAAAGCCCCATAACGTAAGTGTTATAGAAAATGCTGTTATCATATACTTTTTCCGAGCTGTTGTAATCAATAACACGAACCTTGCATAGCTTTTCGGCTTCCTTCAGAAATTCTGTTATCTTGTCAAAATCTTCAACAAAGAGTCCCATTTTAAAATACTGGTATTCGCTTCCGTTTTCTTGTGAGCTTATATAAGATATATTAAAATTAAATTCATTTATAAGAGTTAGTATATTCGTAACGCTTCCGGGGACGTCGGCCAAGCGGAATTCAATCAAAACAACGCTTCTTTTGTTTGCGCTGTTATGCAAATATCCGATTTTTTCAAGTTCAACGTCCGCCTTTTTTAATTGATCGTCAGTTCCTTCCGCATCAATAAATAAAGTATGAGAATCTACAGCTTTATTGTAGCTTACACGGGTTATATTTATTCCTAAAGAAGAGAAGCACTTACTTGCTTTTAAAAAGGCGCCGATGTGATTAGGCATTGAAGTTACATATGTTTTCTTCATTTATATTTCCTCAAAAAAACGTCTATTAAGGCTGTATGCATTTAACAACCGGAAGGAATATCAGTTGTTCTTGAGCCCCAAGCGCTCGGCTGATTCTTCACGCATTTTGTATTTCAATATTTTACCCGCCGCGTTCATAGGGAACTCATTAACGAACATAAAGTATTTCGGAACCTTATGCCTTGCGATAGAAGCGTTTCCGTATTCGCGCATTTCGTTTTCGTCAGAGGTTTCACCCTTGTGAAGAATAATCCATGCGCAGCATTCCTCTCCGTATTTTTCATCGGGAACACCGACTACCTGAACATCACGTACCTTGGGATTTGTCAAATAGAACTCCTCAATTTCACGGGGGTAAAGATTTTCTCCTCCGCGGATAATCAT
>JAZQKG010000070.1:0-7129 GCA_045542035.1 Eubacteriales bacterium
CTTTTCGGTTCCGTCAATAAGAATGATTTCAGACGGCTTAACCATTTTTGCCATCTCAGCAATCCATTCGTTGACGAACTAAGTCGGATCGTAGCCATGTCGTTCTGTGAGCCAAGGAGTTGATTTATGACATTGTCTTCCTAAGACCGCTTGGCCTCCGACTTCTTTTCGGTTCCGTCAATAAGAATGATTTCAGACGGCTTAACCATTTTTGCCATCTCAGCAATCCATTCGTTGACGAACTTGTTGTTGGTAACGTTTGCGTTCATAATATATATCTCCTTATTTAAATTAACAATATAGTATATTGTAAGAAAGCCCAATTTCTCACAAATACATTATATCATAATAATTTATGATTTTCAATACACTGCAAAAAATATTATTTAATTTTTTATTAAATCATTAAGAAGTCCTATCAAATTTTTCATTAATCGATTTTTGAATTATTTTGTAGCAAATGTAAGAATCAAATTCCAAATTGGTAATTTTTACCATTTTGCTCTTATAAATTTCGTTAATTTTTTTACTTGTTGCGGTATTGATTTCCGCGTAGTTCTATGGTAAAATGTATTTGCTTCCAAAAATTACCAAAATTTACCAATTTTAAAGAAAAAGGAGAAAACAAAATATGGAAAACTCAGCAAAAATCTTAATATGTGACGAAAATGATGAAGAAAGAGCGAGGCTTATCGAAAATTTACGCAAGGTAGGAATCCGCAGGTGTGACGAAGCAAAAGACGGAACAACAGCTCTTGATATGATCTCTAAATATACATATGACGTTGTAATTGTTGATTTATGGATATCAAAGCTTGACGGAATTGGAATAATTCGTTCTGCTTCAAAATTAAACCTTCAAGAAAAACCTTCATTTATACTTATGTCACCCATAAATAAGCAATCTATACTTCTCGAAGCCACCGAATCCGGCGCCGATCTTTGTATACCCAAGCCCTTCGATTTAACATCGCTCGTGTATCATATACAGTCTGTTATAAAATCTAAAAACAAAACAACTTCTGTTCATAATGAAATTTCACCGTCGGCAGATATAGAAGCGCAGGTAACAAAGATTATACATCAAATAGGAGTTCCCGCGCATATTAAGGGATATCAATACCTTCGTACCGCAATTCTTATGACTATAGATGACAGCGATATAATTAATTCGGTAACTAAAATTTTATATCCTTCGGTTGCAAAAAAATACCAAACTACAACATCAAGAGTAGAACGCGCGATAAGACATGCAATTGAGGTTGCCTGGGACAGAGGCGACGTTGATACGCTGAACTCTTATTTTGGATATACAATTCAAAATACAAGAGGCAAGCCGACAAATTCAGAATTTATCGCCATGATAGCTGACAACCTGAGGCTGAAATACAAATACGCAACCGTATAAAACAAAAAAGGATAAGAGCAACCTAATGCTTTTATCCTTTAAAATTATATTATATAGTTAAAAATACCTTCTTCCCTCCATTGCGCGATATAACGTAACCTCATCAGCGTATTCTATATCGCCGCCAACCGGAATACCGTACGCAAGTCTCGAAACCTCAACATCATACGGCTCAAGAATTCTCGCGAGATACGCAGCGGTAGTATCGCCCCCGGGCGTTGGATTCGTAGCGATAATAATTTCTTTAACGTTACCGAGCTTTACCCTTTCGACAAGCTCCTTGAATGTCAAATCCTCAACGGTTACGTTATCAATGGGAGAAAGCGCCCCTCCAAGAACGTGGTAAAGTCCCTTGTATCCCCTGACCTTTTCCATTACCATTATATCCTTGGCATTTTCAACAACACAGATAACCGAAGGGTCTCTATCCTCGTTTGAGCATATATCACACTTTTCGGCAGATGTTGAAAGTCCGAAGCAAATCGGACACTTATGAACGTCTCTTTTAAGTCCGAGAAGAGCGTCCGAAAAACGCGCAGCATCATCTTCTGTAAAATTCAAAGCCGCGAAGGCATAACGAGCCGCTGTTTTAGCGCCAACTCCGGGAAGTTTTCTGAACTCTTCGATCATCCTTTGAATCGGAGGAATATATTCTGCCATAACTCAGAACATCCCGGGAAGGCCCATTGAGCCTGTAATTTTCTGCATTTCCTCTGAAGATACGGTTTCCACTTTTTTTACAGCTTCGTTTACTGCGGCAACTATAAGGTCTTCGAGCGTTTCAATATCATCGGGATCAACAACCTCCGGAGATATTTTAACCGAAAGAAGCTCTTTCTTTCCGTTAATTTTTACGTTAACAACTCCGCCGCCCGCGGAAATATCGTATTCCCTGGCTTCAAGCTCCTCCTGCATTGCAGCCATATCTTCCTGCATTTTCTGAGCTTGCTTAAGCATTGATTGCATATTAGAGGGTCCGCCGCCCATTCCCTGAGGTAATCTGACTTTCATATTTATCTCCATTCCGCCGCAAATACGGCACGTTATTATTTAATTCATTAGTTTTTCAAGTTCAGAGGATATATCATCTCCGCTTGTAAGCTTAATTCCTTCAATTTTTACATTTATTTCGCTTATATCAACGTTTTCGATTTCGGATATAACCCCGCGAACGATAGCAAGATCGGATTCGTTTGAAGATATTCTTTTCGCAAAAAACTCCGTCATTTTAATAATAAATGTATTTTCAGCTGTTTTATACGCCTTAGCGCCGTTAAACTGACTTGAAAGCGATCGCTTTATTTCACCTATACGTTCAATAACACCCTGCCAATTTGAATAAACCGAAATCTTATCATCAGAAGGGGTAATAACGTTTTTTTCAATATTTTCCGATTCGATAATCTCGTTATTTTGCTGCTTCGGTGTATTCTGCTTAGATGATACAGAAATACCGAATTTCATCATAGAAAGCTTTTTTTCAAGCTCCTCAACCCTGAGAGCTAAAGCTTCGGGAGAAACAACAAGTTTCTGATCACACATTCTCGTGAGAGTTATCTCGGCAATACTTCGCTTAGAATTCGTAGCCCTTTGCATATCCGCAATTGCGGATTCAAGAAGCGTTGTATGGTAAGAAAGACGAGCCATTGTAAACTCCGACGCAATCGTCTTAAGCGTTTCATACTCCACGTCGGTCAAATCAAGATATGACTTTGCTTTATCGGTATTCTTCACGACCATTATGTCTCTGTAGGAATCAATAATCTCCTGCCAGAATACTGATATATCACCGCTTCCCATAACTATATCGCCAATGACGCTGTAGACCGTATTGTAATCAGCTTTCCCTACCGCGCGTATCAGCTTATATACCGCGCTTCTGTCACCCGTTCCGATAGTGGAAGCAACAACGGAAGAATCAATATGAACTCTCGCACCTGCGCAAAGCTCAAGCAGACTCACTGCATCGCGCATACCGCCGCGAGACGCTCGCGCAATGAGACGCGCTCCGTCCTCACCAAGATCAATTTTTTCGGCTTCGGATATCTTCATCAGCCTGTCAATGATAACATCAGCGCTCATTCTTCTGAAATCAAAGCGCTGGCATCTTGAAACGATGGTCGTCGGAAGCTTATTGTATTCGGTCGTAGCAAGTATGAACACAACGTATGACGGAGGTTCTTCAAGCGTTTTTAAAAGAGCGTTGAATGCCGCGCCTGACATCATATGAACCTCGTCAATAATGTAAACTCTGTATTTAAGGATTGCGGGCGTAAACGCTATCTCATCCTTAAGTGTTCTGACGTCACCTACACCGTTATTACTTGCGGCATCCATTTCTATAACGTCAGTTGCCACCCCCGAATCAATCGAAAGACATGCTTCACACCTGTTGCAAGGATTTCCGTTTCTCGTATTCAAGCAGTTTACCGCTTTGGCTAGAATCTTCGCGCAGCTCGTTTTTCCCGTTCCGCGCGAGCCGCAAAAAAGGTAAGCATGTGAAATTTTATTATTCGCAACCTCGTATTTAAGAATATCCGTAACGCCCTTCTGACCGCAAACGTCATCAAAATCGAACGGTCGCCACTTTCTGTACAACGCCTTATAGTCGGACATGCTTCCCTCCCTAAAATTAGTAAAAAAGCGTAGGCGAAAATTCGCATACGCGGGTGATTCCATGTGTTAGAAAGAGCCATACACCTTTCCGTCGAAATATCCTTACATACGGTAACCGCCACGTCTGCTCCGAACAGGCAACCTTGCGGCACATCCGATAAACCGCTTAATGCTGCTTGGTTCCCCACCTGACATGGTTCACAGCCTCGAATTGCGCAAGACCAATTCTTCAACACATCCAAAATGGCGGTGCAGTCTACACAAAAATAGCCCTCGGGAAAGGAATTAACCCCTGCTATAGCGGATTTCAGGTACAAGGCGCCGCTACCTCCCCGGCAAGTATGACTCCATCTAACACATGGAACTTTTAATATTATACCAAACAAAAACGAAAAAATCAATATGTTTTTAATAATTAATTATTTATTAAAATTTATATCACGTATCCTCCGTTCACGTTAATAACTTCTCCGGTAATAAATGAAGCTCCGTCACCGGCTAAAAAGAATGCTGCTTCGGCAACTTCCTCCGGTGTTCCAACGCGCATAAGAGGTGTTTCTTCGGTCAGGACAAATTTATCTTCATCCGTCAGATGCTTATTCATATCCGTCTCTATTACACCGGGCGCAATACAGTTAACCGTTATATTTGAAGGACCGAGCTCCTTCGCGAGCGCTTTCGTCATACCGATAAGCGCAGCCTTCGATGCCGAATAATGAACCTCGCACGATGCCCCGGTAATTCCCCACATAGACGAAACGTTAATTATTCTTCCGCATTTCTTATTTATCATCGCCGGCAAAACCTCTTTCGTATACATAAAAGGTCCGTTTACATTAACCGAAAAGATTTTATTCCATTCCTCAAGCGTAATATCCGTAAAAAGCGAGAATGACGAAACTGCCGCATTATTTATAAGTATTTCTACATTTCCAATCTTTTCTTCTGCTATTTTTACAGCTCTGACAACGTCCTCTTCACAAGAGCTGTCAGCCTTTATTGCAACGGCTCCCGTTTCACCTGAAAGCTTATTTGCCTCATCAAAAGATTCCTTATACGTGAACGCTACTGAGTAACCGTGCTGTGCAAAAAGCCTTACCATCGCGCGTCCTATTCCTCGCGAACCGCCTGTTATCAAAACGTTTCTCATAATCAATTCACCTCTTTTACGCCTTTATTATACATCTAAAAAATATATATGTCAAGAAAAAAGAAAAAAGTCTTGACCCAATCAAAAAATTACATTATAATTTTATTGAAAAGGATAAACAACTATGATACTCATAATTAACAAATCAAAAAAAGAAGCGCGCGGTCTATCCGACATGTTTTATTATATGGGAATTCTGGCGTACGGAGTTACACCCACGGAGGCTCTTGCTGAGATTTCACCTATTTACAGAGCAATAATATTAATGTCTCCCGACAATCTGCCGGATAAGAACGATTACGTTACAAGATTGCGTTCATACGCTTCCGTTCCGATTTTCGCCATAACCTCAAATAAAGATAATCATGATGTAATTTTATTTGACGGAATACTTAAGAAAGGAACGTACGCTGCGTATATTTATAAATTCATATCCGACTATTCATACAAATACGGAACAAAACTTCCGGGCAATTATCAACTTAGCGGAATAAACGCTTCCTGCGATATTACCGCACCGCTTTATTTTTTCAAGGCCCTACCTTTCACAAAAACAGAAACAATGATTTTACGCACGCTGATAAGAACCTACCCACAGCCAACATCGGCAAAGCAAATTCTAAAATATGCTTTTCGCCCCTCAAAAGTTCCTGACGTATCCAATATACGAACTCACATTTCAGTCATGAATAAAAAATTCAGAGAGGTTACGGGAAGAAATATTATAACGTTTGAGGTGGGTGAAGGATACAGAGTGCTTACACCGGAAATAATAGATTCGCTTCTTACCGTTTAATTTAATACGTAAACTGACAAGCCTCCGTTGCATATAATATAAAAAACGGAGGCGTTATGTTAAATTTTAAAACAACAATATTAAAATTCATTTCTCTCATACTCGGTTTATCGTCCGAGCAAAATTTTCCGCCGCCGCTATCTCACTCGGAAGAAAGCGAGCTTTTCACAAAAATGAGATGCGGAGACGCAAACGCGCGCGCAATACTTATTGAGCATAACCTTAGACTCGTTTCTCACATTATCAGAAAGTACTACTCATCATATGGGGCTCAGGATGAACTCTTATCAATAGGAAGCCTTGGACTTATAAAAGCGATAGATTCCTTTAAAAGCGAAAAAGGAACACGCTTTGCTACATACGGAGCCAAATGCATTCAAAACGAAATTCTTATGTTTTTTCGTTCTTCCAAAAAGACGTCCGCTGAAATATCAATTAACGAAACGATTGATATAGATAAGGACGGAAATCCTCTTACCTATCTTGATATAATCAGCGTTGATGACACAACGTGCGAGGATATAGAATTAAAAATGCATATAGAAAAAATAAGAGAACTCGTGGATAAAGTCCTCGCCGGACGAGAAAGAGAAATAATAATTTTAAGATACGGACTTATGGGATATGAACCGAAAACGCAGCGAGAGGTTGCAAAATATTTAAAAATTTCCCGTTCTTACGTTTCAAGAATTGAAAAAAAGGCTTTGGAAACTTTAAAATCAAATTTTGGAATAAATATTCCCGAATTTAATACATAAATTTCCATGAATTAAAACGTTTACGCGCGGCAAAATAATCTTGGACTGAGTCCACCAATAAAAAGCCGAGGTTTTAATTAAATGATCGTAGATAAAATAGCGTTAATACTCGTTATAGTCGGCGCTTTAAACTGGGGCGCTGTCGGTCTGTTTTCCTTCGACGCTGTCGCATGGATAAGCGGAGGAGCGACTACGTTACTTGCACGAATTATCTATATCGCGGTAGCTCTTGCAGGAATATGGTGCATTTCTCTTCTTTTCAGAAACAACGAGGAAATGGCAAAAACACACGCGTAAAATTAAGGAAGCGCTCCCTTCGTAATCACAAGTCGGAGGCCAAGCGGTCTTAGGAAGACAATGTCATAAATCAACTCCTTGGCTCACAGAACGACATGGCTACG
>JAZQKG010000071.1:0-14894 GCA_045542035.1 Eubacteriales bacterium
GATACCTTTTTCAGAGCTAAATTTGTCTTAGCTTTCTTTACTTATTTGAGTTTCTTTCTTTTCAAAGTGTTTAACGAGATTCCTCTGCACTTTTCAGTGCTCATAAGAAATTTCTTTGTTGTTCAATTTTCAATGACCAAGTCCTTCCGCTCTCGCGGTCAGCTTGTCTATTATACTATATTGTTTTTTGATTGTCAAGGGGATTTTTAAAATTTTTTCTTTTTTTTTGAATTTTTTTATGTGGTTGTCTTATTTTTTCCACTTTAATCCAATTTTATTAAAAATGTTTCTATTATTATCAAAAAACGAATTTGATACTCATATCTTTTCGACCAAAAACTTATTATTATATATAATGAAGATAATTAAAAAAGCACGAAATATATCGATAAATCTTTTCGAAGCAATATATTGACAAATTGTTTATGGCTGTGATATACTCATATTAGTAAGACAAGAAAGGATATGTCATTTATGACTTTATGGGACGAACTTTATTTTGAAATCACAGTGCGAGGACCTAAATCCGAGCTTAAAAGATTTGTGAATTTTTTGAAATCCGGCGAATTTGACGAGTTTTTTGAAAATTCATCGGATTATATAATGTATGATGACAATTACAGTACGGCAAAAGACAAAGACGAAACACAGATAGTATTTACAAACGACGACTGTCCTATAGAAATAGAGGAGTTTGATACAGATGAATTCCTTGAAATTTTCTGCAAAGCGGCAACTAATTTAGAAGTTTACGGTTCTCTTTTCGACTCTGATGACGATGAATTTCACTTTATAAGCTCGGTGGGAGACTCATATTACATAAATTCCCGCAAAGCCGTTCGATTCAACGACGAAATTGACGACATCGTCTTCAACGAGGAGTTGGACGACGACGACGAAAAATACTTCCATGACTAAAGGCTGCTTCATTTAGGTATAATCAAAAAAGAGCGGAGTTAACGCAAAATGTCGCTAACTTCGCTCTAAAATATATATTTTATTTTCGGTTATGCCAAAATCAAGCAAGTCTTTTTTATTTGCGAATCAAACGAAGTCTCCACAAAACCATTCGTTTGCCGGTTTTTATCATAACGGCAAAGCTTATAAAAAAATCTATTACAAGGAGCGAAATCGCGATTATAGAAACAACCCGCCAAGCGCGCGAGTTCTTTTTCTTTTCAAAAAATCTAATTGCAGGCTCATAAACGAATCCCATAAAAGCGGTGATTATCGCACCGAATCCGACGCTTGTCGGAAGAGACGTATATTTTGTGAAATGAAGAGGAAGCTTCGAATAATCCCAGTAATTAAATCCACCTATCGCTTCGACCGCATATCCAAGAGCAAGCTCCCCCGCCGAAACAAGAAGCGCTGTAAGGAAGAAATAGAAAAGATATGCCACAGGCTTTTTCATTTTGGGCTGACGGGTTGACAGAGGAAAAAAATTATTCGGAGTTCCTATCAGAATCCCGATAGCTGCTATAAACAACCCGTAACCAAGGAGAAACGGCAAAAACATATAACGGTTATCAACGTATCCGTTCATTACAAGTTTAAACGAATTTTCAACTACGTACCCTATAAAAGAGGCAAAAACTATCATATTAATAAGCGGATATATGCCGGGAAGTCTTTTAGTATTCAAATGGATTTCACCTTTCCTTTCCTGTATTTTATGTAAACATTTATAGACATTATAGAATGCGCCGCAACTGAAAGCGACCGCAAAAGGATTGCGGAGATTCCCTCCAAAAGCATACACAATGCTGTTATATCACACAATATAGAAAAAGTCAATATCATAGGCTAAATTTTATCACAAAAAAGCGCGTTTCTTGACAAATTCGACAAAATATGATAAAATCTATACACAAATCACAAAACCGCTTCACTTTTTACACGCCGTATCAATTACGGCAGAACGGAGAAACAATGATAAAATTCAAAATAAAATGGGGATATATCCTTATCGGACTGCTGCTATGTACGATAGGCGCCTGCTTTATCGCCTTCAATAAATCTCTTTCGCTCCTTGCAATTACGGTCGGAGTTGCTTTATCCGCCTTTGGCATCGTTTACGGAATCATCACAATAGCTCACAAATCGCGCGGATTCACATTTGCGGTAAGGATTGTTTTTTCAATTATATGTCTAACCTCGGGAATAATAACCGCCGTATTCAATAAAAGCTCGATAGATATTCTTATCTCGGTTTTCTGTCTGCTTCTTATCATTGACGGCTCGTTTAAGCTAAACACCGCCTCCATGTCCAAAAGATTTTTCGTCGGAGGCTGGTGGGTAATGATGGTTTTGGCGCTTCTCGTTATCGCCTCGTCCTTTTTCCTTCTCAAATTCACACCCGAAAGCATTAAAATCTCCTCAACAGTTCTCGGAATAACTATTATTTCCGATGCGCTGGCGAATTTTTGCTCTACCGTGTGGGTGACAAAATACGAGATTGCAGAAAAAACCGAATTTTATCATGAGGTTCAAAGCGAGATTGAATCTAACTCACATCAGTAATATTATACTCTGTTTTCTCAACCGAAAATAAACATGGGACCCGTTTGCAAAAGCAAGCGCGTCCCATGTTTATTTATTAAGATACCTTTAAGAATACATATTATTCTTAGACATATATTCGTAGAGCTGCTCTCCGTGATTCTGCTCTTCCTTTTGAATATGGTTAAGAGTATCACGAAGCGTAGGACTTGAAAACTCAAATATCGAGGTGTCGTAAAGTCCAGAGACGTGCTTTTCCATAGCTAAAGCGTCCTTGCAGAGAAAGGCGTCGCTCTTTTTCTGCTCCTCGGAGCAGGTTGACATTGGGCATTCAAGCTTCTGAGAGACAGCGGTGGGCGCTGTATTTGTGGTAACCTCCTCTCCGGAAATAATGCGGGATACGGTGGAAAGATGGCTCTCCTCTGTGCTTTTAATGCTTTTAAAAAGGCTTTTGAGACAAGGGTCGTTTGCATCCTGCTCGTACTTCCCGTATTTTTCAATGCAAAGCTGCTCCTGCGATTTCAAATCAAGAAGTAAGGTGTGTTCTTTGGGTGTAAGCGTCATTTTTATTCTCCTTTCGCTTGGTTTGTTTTAAGTTTCTCCATTTTTTATAATTTTATACCTAAAGCGGAAAATTTTGTAAAAACCTCTTATATATCCTATATATATATTGTAAATTTTTAAAAAAGACTTTATTTTTAAATATATTTATGTTATAATAACCTCACGGGTCGCTCTTTTTTAGGAGCGACTATACAGACTGTGTCTGCCAAAATCAAGGATAATTATATAATCCGACAGTATACTTGAAAGGTAAATATAAATGTCAGATAAATTAGATTGCTGCAAATCAAAAGTGAAAGAGCGCCTTGGTAAAGTCGGCGGTCAAGCCGTGCTTGAGGGCGTTATGATGAAGGCGGGAGAACGCACCGTTACTACCTGCAGAAAAGAAGACGGCACAATATTCGTACACGACGGAAGCTTCGTTTCGGTACGCAAAAAGCATAAAATACTTAACATTCCTATTTTGAGGGGGGTTATCAACTTCGTCGAAATGATGATTCTGAGCTTTACAACCCTCGGAGTTTCTGCCGACGCGCTCGAGCTTGACGACGAAAAAGACAAGCAGAAAAAAGCCGAAGGCAAGAAGACGACTACTGACCTTGTAATGATACTTGGAATGATACTCGGCGTTGCTCTGGCGGTTGGCCTTTTCATACTGCTTCCCGGTCTCGTTTCGGATTTCGCGGCATTTCTTTTAAAAAGATTTGCGGATTATGAAATCAGCGCGACGATTAAAGCCGTAATAGAAGGCGTCGCGAAGGTAATTATATTTATAGCTTATCTTGCCTTAGTGTCTCTTATGCCCGAAATCAAGCGCACCTTTATGTATCACGGAGCTGAACACAAATCAATCGCTTGCTTTGAGGCAGGAGCTGAGCTCACACCCGAAAACGCGAAGAAATATACCCGTTTTCACCCCCGTTGCGGAACGAGCTTCATGTTCGTTATGATTCTTCTCGGAATCATTGTCGGAATAGTTCTCAATAACATATTCCCGGGACTTAACCGCTTCGCGCTTTCAGCGATAAGACTTCTTATTCTCCCTATAGTAGTAGGACTTGGATACGAATTTATAATGTTTGCGGGAAAGCACGACAATATAGTAACCCGCGCCCTCTCTGCTCCGGGACTCTGGATGCAGAGAATAACCACTCGCGAACCCACCGAGGATATGCTTGAGATTGCGATAATTTCGATAAAATGCGCTCTCAGAGACGATTTTGAGGAATTTAAAGAATTCTACGAGCTTGAGGGCTGGATAGATAAAGAAGACAGCGAACCCGAAGAAGCCGAAGAAAATCCCACCCCCGATTCCGAAGGTGAAAACGCGCAGTGAAGCTTTTTGACGCAATACGTAAGCTTGAGGACGCGGGTGTTGAAAATCCTGCCTACAACGCAAGAGAAATTTTCAGAACAATCGGCAAAATGCCCGTCGTAAATCTTATATCGAAGGATGCCGAATTCGACCTTCCAGAAGTCAGGAATGCTGTTGAAAGAAGATGCAAAAGAGAGCCGCTGCAGTATATAATAGGAACGGTAGACTTCTACCGTGAAAAATACAGGGTATCACCCGACTGTCTTATTCCGAGGCAGGAAACCGAGCTTCTCGTTGACTACGCGGTAAAGCATCTGCCCGAAGGATGCGCCTTTATCGACCTTTGCACCGGAAGCGGCTGCATCGCGATATCGACTCTCAAAAACACGAAAGAAACGCGAGCGCTTGCGGTAGACATCTCCGATGGGGCTTTGAGCCTTGCAAAATATAACGCGGAGCTGAACGGAGTTGCGGAAAGAATAGACTTTTTAAAAAAGGACGTGCTCACAGACACTGTAAAAAAGAATTTTTTCGCGGTTCTCTCAAACCCGCCATACGTCACGGAAGAAGCGTATCTTGAGCTTGCTCCCGAGATATATTTCGAGCCGAAAATAGCCTTTGTCAGCGAGGACTCGGGACTTGTGTTTTACAAGAAAATATTAGCGCTTTACAAAGATTTAATAGACCCTCGCGGTTTCTTTGCGTTTGAGATAGGCTACGACCAGGGGAACGCGCTTGTTGAAATAGCTCGCGCGCACCGAATGAGGTGCGAAATAATAAAGGACTACTCGGGAAACGACAGAATAGCGGTAATACGCGCCGAGTAACCCGACGCGCCGCCTTATCATATCATATGATGAGGTGATGGAAATGAAAAAGACAATAGCTCTGATATTTGGCGGAGAGGGCTTCGAGCACAAAATATCCGAGATGAGCGCTGCAAATCTTTACGGTCTTATTGACGGCTCGCATTACGGCATTCTCCCCATCGGTATATCGAAAGACGGTTATTGGTACATATATAAAGGACATAACGACAAAATAAGTAACGGAAGCTGGACTTGGGATACAGACAATCTCACACCCACCTTTCCCGCTAAAATGAACGGAGCTTCGGGCTTTATAACCGACGGCGGAATAATTCCCGTTCACTGCGCTATTCCCTGCCTGCACGGAGACTTTGGCGAGGACGGAACGGTTCAGGGCGCTCTAACCTCTGCAGGTATTGCTTATATCGGTCAGAATGTTTGCGCCTCCTCCGTAGCTAACGATAAAATATACTCAAAGCTTATTGCGGAGCATTTAGGAGTTCCGACTGCGAAATGGTCGTACACCCCGTCGGACGATGCCAAAGAGGCAAAGAGGATGGCAGAAGCAAAGCTCGGTTATCCGATGTTTATAAAGCCGGCGTCGCTTGGCTCGTCATACGGAGCTTCTCCGGTATTTTCTCCCGAGGATTTTGAGGCTTGCTACTCCGCGGCAAAGAGATACGGGTCAAAAATTTTAGTTGAAGAGCTTATCCCGTTTGAATACGAGATTGAATGCGCAATGCTTGAGGACGGAACAATGCGCTTTTCCCCGGGCGGAAGAATTCTGTCAAACGGTAAATTTTACGATTACGACTCAAAATACCGCGCGCAGAGCTCACCTAAAACAGAAGCCTTTTCGGGCAGGGACAGAGAAATTGAAGAAAAGATAACCGAGTATTCGGCGAGTCTTTCAAGCTTTATAGGACTCAGGTATCTTTCACGCATCGACTTTTTCGTGACGAATGATAAAAAGATATATTTTAACGAAATAAACACCTTTCCCGGAATGACGAAAACAAGCCTTTATCCAAGGCTTACCGAGGATATGGGAATTAAAAAAAACGGCTTCATAAACCTGCTTCTTGATAAGGTATGCGGTTATGATAGGCGTATTTGACAGCGGAGCGGGCGGCCTTACCGCAATAGCTGAGATGAGGAAAATTAATCCTTCGCTTGACGTTTGCTTTCTTGCCGACTATGAAAACGCGCCATACGGAACTAAGAGCGAAAGAGAGCTTGTTCGGCTTGTGAGAGGTGACGTTTCCCGCCTTTTATCCGCAGGAGCGGAAAATATTCTTATGGCTTGCTGCACTGCAAGCACTGTGCACAGGTATCTTCCCGAAGGTATCCGAAAAATTACCCTTCCCATTATATCACCCGCGGCAAAGGAAGCCGCCCGTGTGACGAAGCTTGGCAGAATCGGTGTTATTGCGACAGCGGCAACCGTGCGCTCGGGAAGCTTTTCAAAAGAGCTTTTCCGCTACGGCTCGGTAAAAGACGTGTTCGAGCTTCCGACTCAAGAGCTCGTTTCCCTCGTTGAGCGAGGAGCGACGGACAAACATATAGACAGATATGAAAGAGAGCTTTTATATAACATTCTGAAGCCTCTAAAAAGCTTCGGGATAGATACGCTTATTCTCGGCTGCACGCATTTCTCGCATCTTGAAAGAGAGATAGGCGCTTGTCTTCCGAGGGTAAAAATAGTTAACGCGTCAAAAATAGGCGCTGTGGAAATCATCAAAAGAAATTTGGGATACGGTAAAGGAAAAACCGTATATTTATAGATAAAAGATTCAGAAAAGAATGGAGTTTTAAAAATGGCTAAATACAGAAGAGGAAGAATTAACGACGCGGTAGCCGAGGAGCTTGCTATCGCTCTCGGCGAGGTAAGAGAGCCAAAGGTAGTTAACAATTTCGTAAGTATAACACGCGCAGAGGTTGCGCCCGACTTAAAATACGCGAGCGTGTATTTTTCCTGCATCGGAGACTCAAAGGAAGCCGCTGAGGGACTTAAAAAATGCACGGGAATGCTTAGACATCACCTTGCGACAACTCTTAATCTTCGCATCACTCCCGAGCTTAATTTTATTAAGGACGGTTCAATTGAGCACGGAGCAAAAATAGCTAAGCTTCTTGAAGAGGTAATGGGAGATGAGAGCAGAGATTAACTACAAAAAGCTTACCGCAAAGGATGCCGCTCTGAGAATTCTTGAGATAGAGAATCCGATTATTTTTATACACGTCCGACCCGACGGAGACGCGGTTGGCTCTGCGGCGGCTCTCTCTCTTATATTCAGACAGCTTGGATACGCCGCCCCGATAAAATCGGCAGACAAAATACCAGCGCGCCTTTCCTTCATTCTTGAAAAAACCGACACGCGCGTTGCGCAGACAATAGAAGGCTACGCCCCCGTTTCTATTGACACAGCGTCGGTATCACAGCTCGGAGAGCTTTACGATGAGAACAATTTACCAAGGCTGATGATAGACCATCACGCAGTCGGCGAGCAATATGCTGACGGATATATAGTCCCTACGGCATCAAGCGCGGCGGAAGCTTTGCTTGACGTTGCGTATGAGCTTTGCGGCATGGGAAAAATCGAGATAACCGAGCCTCTTGCATACGCGCTTTATACCGCTATGAGCTCGGACACGGGTTGCTTTGCTTACTCAAACGCGACACCGAAAACGCACAGATACGCGGCTATGCTTATTGAGCGTGGGATAGACGCGGCAGATATAAACCATCGGCTTTTCCATTCAAAATCCAAGGAGCAGATAAAAGCCGAGGGATACGTTTCATCTAAGCTGAGAGTAGCTCTTGACGGAAAAATTTCTTATGCGACTCTTAGCTATAAGGAGCTAAAATCCCTCTCGCTCGATGCCGAGCATTTTGACACGGCTATTGACGTTGCGCGCTCGGTATGGGGCGCTGAAATAGCCTTCGTTATAAAAGAAACCGAACCGGGAAAATATAAAGCTTCTCTCCGCTCGACAGGAGCGGACGTCTCAAAAATCGCAGCGAAATTCGGCGGCGGCGGACACGTCAGAGCCGCAGGATGCTCACCCGATGCAAAAAGCATAAAGGAGGCCAGTGAAATTATAATTTCGGAAGCTTCAAATATTTTACATAAAGGAGAAATAATAAAATGAAAAAAGTAAGAAAGGCAATAATTCCCGCTGCAGGACTTGGAACAAGGATGCTCCCGATATCGCACGCAGTGCCAAAGGAAATGCTTCCGATAGTTGACCTTCCCGCAATCTACTATCTCGTTGAAGAAGCCGCAAAGAGCGGAATAGAAGATATACTTATTATCACAAACAGAGATAAGGACGCTATGGAGGATTTCTTCGACCTTTCAATAGAATACAAAGAAGCTCTTCTCGCGAAGGGTAAAACCGAAGAGGCGAAGAGACTTTACGATATAGCCAACATGGCAAACGTATATTTCCTCCGCCAGAAAGAAACCAAGGGTCTCGGACATGCCGTCGGTCGCGCAAGGTCCTTTGTTGGAGACGAGCCCTTTCTCGTTCTTTACGGAGACGACATCATTTTCTCCGAAACTCCGGTTTGCCGCCAGATGACAGACGTGTATGAAAAATACGGAAAATGCGTCGTCGGCGTGAAGCCCGTTCCGAAAGCCGACCTCACAAAATACAGCTCCCTTAAGGTTGAAGCGATTCCCGGTGAGGACAGAGTCACATACTGCACCGATATGATAGAAAAGCCGAAGCCCGGAGAGGAGTTTTCAAACCTCTCAATTCTCGGCCGAGTTCTCCTAACTCCCGAGGTCTTTGACGTTATCGATTCCCTTCCCACAGGCGCGGGCGGTGAAATCCAGCTTACCGACGCTATGGCGAAATTCGCGCGCACCGAGGGTATTTACGCGCTTGAATTTGAGGGTAACAGATTCGATATGGGCTCAAAGACCGGATTTTTAAAAGCCAATATAACAAAAGGTCTTACTCATCCGGAAACAAAAGACGAGCTAAAGCTTTTCATAAAAGAATTGGCTAAAGAGCTCGAATAATATATTTATGGAAATCAGACGCTCTCTGCCAAAGGACTCCGCTGAGATTTCAATAGCGGAAGAGGAAATATTCTCTGACCCATGGAGCGAGGGGGATATAACCTCGCTGATATCTACCGAGGGAAGTATGTGCTATACCGCCCTCTCTGACGGTAAATTAATAGGCTATCTTATAGGAAGGCAAATTTCTCCCGAAGGGGAAATATACAGGTTGGCAACCCTTCCGGAATACAGAAGACGAGGCATAGCTTACAGGCTTCTTGACTATGCCGTGAAAACCGAAAGAGGACGCGGACTCGAAAGCCTTTTCCTCGAGGTGCGTGAAAAAAATCTTCCGGCAAGAAATCTTTACAAGTCTTACGGCTTTCGTGAAATAGGCGTAAGAAAAAACTATTATAAAAAACCCGATGACAACGCGATAATTATGCTTCATTCACACGAAGCGGAAATTTAGGATAAACATATGAAAATACTTGCTTTTGAAAGCTCTTGCGACGAAACGAGCGCCTCCGTAATAGAAAAATGCGGACACGGATTTAAAATAAAATCAAATATTGTGGCTTCACAAATAGAGACCCACAGGCTCTACGGCGGCGTAGTTCCCGAAATTGCAAGCAGGGCTCATATAGAAGCAATATCAGCGATAACCTACGAGGCTCTTGACACCGCCGGCGTAAAGCTGTCTGATATCGACCTTATAGCCGTTACGGCAAATCCAGGGCTTATCGGAGCTCTTCTTGTGGGAGTTAATTTTGCAAAGGCGCTAGCCTACGCGAACTTGATTCCACTCGTCGCCGTTGACCATATCAAAGGTCATATTGCCGCGGCATATCTTACCGAGTGGGAAGAAGACCTTCCGAAGCCGCCGTTTATCGCTCTTGCGGCATCGGGCGGTCATACCGCGATATACGAGGTCAGAGACTACACCGAGCTTAAGCTTATTGGAACGACGAGAGACGACGCGATAGGCGAGTCCTTTGATAAAATAGGCAGAATGATAGGGATACCGTATCCTGCGGGAGCAGGATTTGACCGCCTTGCAACCGAAGGCTTTATTCTTGCTACGGGGGACAGCGATAATTTCTACGAAAAATACAAAAAGAGCGAAGCCTATAAAGACAAAGAAATGACGCTTCCCTCCCCCGCCCTTTCGGGAGACACGCTTGACTTCTCCTTCTCGGGACTTAAGACGGCTGCAATAAATCTTCTTCACAGACACGAGCAAAAGGGCGAAGAGATAAACAAGGCTCTTTTTGCCGCCAGATATACATACGAAGCCGTTGAGGCAGTCGCAAAAAAAATATCCGCCGCTCTGAAAAAGTATAACGGGTATAACCTCGTTCTTTCGGGAGGAGTCGCGGCAAACTCGCATCTGAGGCATAGACTCACCGAAATCGCAAAGGAAAACGGAGCAAAAATTTTTATTCCCCCCTTAAATTTATGCGGTGACAACGCCGCAATGATAGGCGCTGCGGGATATTACGAATATGAGCGAGGAAACCTTGCAGACCTATCACTTAACGCAAGCGCGCTTGACTCAATTAATTAAGAAAGGCAAAAAAATGGAAAGCATTGATAAAATTCACGGAACGTTTGAAAGAAGAATATCCGAAGCTCAGAAGCCGACCGTTTCAAGCGCGGTAATAAAAAGGCTGCCGAGATACCACAGATACCTTGGAGAGCTTTTGCGCGAAGGGAAGCTAAGAATATCCTCTGCCGAGCTTTCGCGCCTTATGAACGTTACGGCATCCCAGATAAGACAGGACCTTAACTGCTTTGGCGGATTCGGTCAGCAGGGATACGGCTATAACGTAAAATATCTTCACGGAAAAATAAGCGAGCTTCTCGGAGTTAACGAGGGATACCGCGCGGTTATCGTAGGCGCGGGCAATCTCGGCAAGGCGCTTGCGGCAACGCATATGTTCGAGCGCAGAGGAGTAGAAAGACTCGCCATGTTTGACGTTGACCCCGATATAGTTGATACCGAAATATACGGTATACCCGTTTATCATACAGACAAGCTCGGTGAATTCTGCCGGAAGGAAAAGGTAGCGATAGGCGTTCTTACCGTTCCTAAGGAAGCCGCGTACGACATTTCCTACGTTATGATTCGCGCCGGAGTGAAAGGGATATGGAATTTTGCGAATATGGAGCTAAAAATTAAAGAGCCGGGTGTTATAGTTGAAAACATACACCTTGGAGATTCCCTGATGAAGCTTTGCTACGAAATAAAATCAGATAACGAGAAGGTAGGTAAAAAATGACAGAATACGACATCTTCCCTCTCTCCGTCTGTGACACCGACTCCTTTTCCGAGGCGTCGAAGGAGGAGCTGCGGGTTTTGCTTGCCCTTATAGAAACATCGGGCAGATTTTCTGATACCGACGAGCTTTCGAGACTTTCCAAAACCTCAAAGGCAAGATGCGCGGCGGCGCTCGTTTTCTGGCAGGAAGCAAAGGTTATACGCGAGCCCTCTGACCGACCGAAAATCACCGACGAATTTGAAGAGAGAATAAAATCAGGAGAAATACGCGAGACGGATGCGAAAGAAGTTGCCGTAAGCATAAAGAACGCAGGGCTCGCGGATATGATAGCCGAATGCGCCTCTCTTATGAGGAGAGCTGCCCTGAACAGCGCGGAGGTAAAAGACCTCACCGCTCTTTACGAGCAATACGGTCTCTCAGAAGAATACATAGTTACGCTCGCTGCGTATATTGCCGAGCATGGCAGACTCACGGTTACAAAGCTGATAAACAAAGCGATAAGGCTAACCGAGCGGGAAATTGACACGCCCCAGGCGCTTGAGGCTTATATTATAGAAAGAGAAAGCGACAGCGAGGCTGAAAGGGAATTCAGAAAGCTTTTCGGAATTTACGGCAGAGCGCCCTCGAAAACCGAAAAGGAATGCTTCAAAAAATGGAGCAGGGATTACGGATATTTTACAGAAATCGTGGGAGAGGCATACGACATTGCCGTTACCTCCTCAACGCGCGGACACCTCAGCTACACGGACAAGCTTCTTACCCGCTGGTTTGAGGCGGGGTGCAGAACCCTTGCCGAATGCAAGGAGCAATACGGGAAGGACGAGGAAGAAAAAAGAGCGAAAAAGGCTGCCGAGTCAAAAGAAAAAAAGGCTCAAGGCAAGCCTGCTGTGCGTTACGGCAATTTCGACCCTGACGAAGCTTTTCTGAAAGCGCTTGAACGAAGCTACGGACCGTCAGAAGCCCATAAAAACTAATGGAGGTTATCAATGTACGCTAAGGAAAATTACCGCAAGGTAAAAGAAATTATAGAGTCAAGAAGATTAAAAGCGATAAGCGATGCTGAGGCTAAAAACATGGAGGTTGCCGCCATGTCCGACGATATAAGGGCTATAGACAGCGAGCTTCGAGGAGTTGGGCTTCTTCTTTTCAAAACGGCATGTAACGGCGGCGACATAGCTCCTATAAGAGAGCGCAATCTGTTTTTAGGCGAAGAGAGGAAAAGAGCGCTCAAAAAGCTCGGACTGGCCGAGGATTATACCGAGGTTAAATATACCTGCTCCGAATGCTCCGATTCGGGATTTGTCGGTACGCGCATGTGCAAATGCTTCCGAGAGATGCTGATAAAAGAAAATATAAAATCCTCGGGAATGGGCGCGCTCATTGAAAAGCAGTCGTTTGAAAACTTCGACCTTTCAAGATATAAGGACAACGCAGAGGAATACAGCAAAATGAAGAGCAATCTTGGGTTTGCAAAAAATTACGCCGAGGATTTTGACAAGGCGCCAACCACGATGCTACTTATAGGAAGCACCGGAACGGGCAAAACGCATCTTTCAACCGCTATTGCAAAAACTGTTATAGAAAAAGGATACGAGGTTCTTTACGACAGCGCGCAAAATATCATTTCAGCATTTGAAAACGACCGTTTCAGAAGCGGGTACGGACATTACGAGCCCGAGGGAGATAAGTATTTTGACTGCGACCTTTTGATACTCGACGACCTTGGTACAGAATTTGTTAATCAGTTCACCGTATCCTGCCTTTATAACCTTATTAATACAAGACAGAATAAGGGGCTTCACACTATTATTTCAACAAATCTTTTACCCACTCAGATTACCGCGAAATATGAAGACAGAATATACTCGAGAATTATGGGCCGCGATTCAAAAATTCTTTTCTTTAAAGGGAAAGACAACCGTATAGAAGTTTAGTACGAACAAATTTGCAGAGACAGGAGTCCCCGACTGTCCTTGAGCCCTCTCACCCGAAGGGCGAGCCTAATAAAATAATCAAGGCGCTGTGCCAATGACACAGCGCCTATCGTTTTTAATATTATCTCCTAGCCTGGAAGTGCGTCGTCTGATCTAAACAAATCCGAAAGAGTCTGCATGTAGCCTGACTTTTTATCAGCAATCTCTCTGTAATCAGTACGGATATCAAAACTCCACTGGTTGTTGTCGAGCATAGTGTGCCAGGTGTCACCCGAGCAGTTGTATTGGATACCGATACCGTCCTCGAAGGACTTATCAAACGCGGAACGAACGTTAGAACGGATGTAACGAAGCATATCAACCGTACCTGCGCTACCGTCAGCAACGTCGTACTGAAGCTTGAAGTTATAGTACTGAGTAAGAATATCGTTAGAGTCGATATCGTCATCGTCTCCGCGGAACTCAGACTGATAGTTGAGGAATGCTGTGCACTCCGCGAACTTTCTGGTTGCGGAAGAGATTGCGCCGGGACGTCCAACGTTATGGATACTCGTGAGGTAGTTTTCATCGCTTCCCTCTTCTACTTCATGATAAAGCGGAACGGGAACAACACCGAATCCTGCAGCGGACTTAAGCGTCTGATAACCGGTATACTCAAGAGAACCAACCTGAATAATGTTACCGAAAAGAAGCTTGTTCTCAACGAATTCCTTACGGATACGAAGGTGAGCTTTTACGTTATCAACTGTCTTAGGATCGTAAATTACGCCTTTCTGAGAAATAAGATTCTTTATAGCATCAAAGAGATTGTAAAGTTGGGGAGATTCTTCGGGATATACGTATCTGCCAGCTTCATCATCCCACTCGATAACCTCGATATTGGTTGTGTAAACAATTCCAGCGGCGGGAACACCGTTACAAACAGCAAAACCAAGCGTATCGCCAAGGTTCTTAGCGCCGTCTTTGTTCGTATCGTCATATACCGCAGCGCTGTATTCTATAAGCTTGTTATAGGTCCACTTTCTGTCTTTTACTTCCTTATAGAAGTCTTCGATAGTAAACTTACCGTCACCGTCAAGGTCGCCTGTTATATCAGAGCCGACAGCCTCAAGAAGACCGATATGAACGGGAACAACGAAGAACGCGCGAACAAGGTCAATAAAGTAGTCGGACGCGAGTATGTATATCTTGTCTTCGTTAAGAGTGGTGGACTGCATGTACTCATACATGTAACCAACGGAATATCCGTCAGCATCGTATTCCTGATACCAATCGTCCTCAAGGAACTCAAAGAAGTTAGCTCCCTGATAATTGTAGTTGTGTGACTTAAGGTTAGCGAACGTGCCCTTAAGAGACGCGCCCATAAGGTCGTACTGTAAATTACAGTACATATCCGGAATCTTTGTAGAACCGGAGTTAACGTCCGTCTGCATATCGTCAATCGTCTGGCCCCAGTCGTATTCAGGAACGTCATC
>JAZQKG010000072.1:0-4791 GCA_045542035.1 Eubacteriales bacterium
TCCTTTAACTCCTTAAAACTCTCGGGCACGTCGTCAAAAACGATTATCAATCGTTTTTGTCTCGTTTACCCGTAATCCGCTCCAAAAAGACATCGCTAAGATGTCTTTTTCTTTTTTCCAATTCCTGACATTGACAAAATATACCTATATATTGTAAAATATTAGTATCATCAAGACTTGCATTATTAGGAGCACTATCATGAAAATCAAAGCTAAATTTTTTCTAACCCTCGCACTTTTGTTCACCGCATTTAGCTCATTAGTTTTAGTAAGCTCTGCCGAAGAGCCGACGGCAGCTGTAACGGTAACCGACGCTGCTTCATTAAGTTCCGCTATTTCAGACACTGACGCTGCATATATAAAGCTTGGTGCAGATTTTACAGTTGACGAACCAATAACCGTCGCCAGAGACGGTATAACCATAGATCTCAACGGACATACAATTACGGCAGACAACAGCAGTTCATATCTGTTTAAACTTGAACTTGAAAATATTAGATTTTCTATTACAGGAAGCGGTTCGTTTAACATAAGCAGATACTTATATAACACCATGAAAAGCGCAGGCTATGTTGGCGCAAAAAATGCCTCTGTAGCTATAAACGCCTCTGACGTTGGAATTACTTTTACTTCTCCCGATGAATACACCGGCCATTATATTACAGTTGGTGCGCAAGGAAAACACGCGGATTCCCTAACCTTAACAGGAAAGATAAACATATTAAATCCGAATTGTACAAGTGCTATTCAAATTTACAATTCATCAACGCTAAATATAAGCAATTCATATATAAAAAGCGAATGTGATTCATTTTTATATACAAACGGCTCAAAATATGCAGTTTCTCAAATTTCATTTATTAATACTTCTTTTTACTCATTAGGAAACTACATTATCAATTCAATGGGAAAATATTTAAATTTAATATTTGATAATTCATATATAGAATATTCAAATTCTGCATTCAAAGGAGATAGCACAACTGATAATTATTTTCTCAATCTTACAATGACGAACACAGATACAAAATTCACCGGTACTGCAACGTCTGAAATTGCATTGCTAAACGGAAAAGGCATAACGGCAGTCATAGACGGAGGATTTCACAATCTTAACGGAGCGAGCCTCGCGATAGGAACCAACGCATATTCTGAAAACAATGGTGTTCTAATAAAGAAAGGTACCGCTATTAGCTGTGATTTTTCTTCTTACGAGAACGTAATGTTTGAAAATGAAAACGCAGAGACAGCAAAATGGTTTGATATCAGCGGTAATTTCATTGCTATGGGATACTATACTTCTGCGGAAGATACTAAACTTGACACTTCTGTACTTCCAATAGTAATCAAGGACGAAGAGAATTATAATTTGAAATATATGTCGTGGACGGGAAAACTCAAAGAGAAAGTATATGAATTCACACCGGACGAATCCACAATGATTCCCATCCCCGCACTTAAAGGAATTAAATACAATCTTTCAACCTATACTAATTTTAATATGAATATATACGTTCCCGCAACAAAAGATATTATAGGTGGATACTCCGATTCTAATTGCTCCTATTCAAAGCAAGGCGAAAACATACTTATCAATAACAAAGAATATATAAAATTCTCGTTTGCCTTCGGCGCGTCGAATATGGACAGTGTTACTATGCACGTTAAATATAATGCCGATTGTGAAGGAACTATTTATCCTCTTGTTCAGGAAATCAGCGTTTCGGTTATCGACTATACAGAAACCATTCTTAACGGAAGCGAATTTTCCGAAATAGAAAAGCGCCTCGCGGCAGATATGCTCAGATACTGTAATGAAACCGTCAAATTAGCTGACGGCAGCTATAATACACACGCAAACGATATCCTTGAAAAAAACAGCGACTATCTTACAGACATCAATACACTTGAGTTGGAAAATACAGATACCGACACCGATTCCCTTTCAGATTACATAAATGAAGCAATGCTCCTATTTAATGCTTATGAGCCTAAGTTCGCTTTCAGATATACCGAAAAAGTTACCTCCCCCTCAACTTCTGAGAGTGACGGAAACACATGGCTCAGCATATCGTATATTTCGGTTGACGGCCTTTTAAAAACTGCAAAAACTGAAATTGAAACAGAAAATAAAATCTTTTATACGACGGGAATTGCCGCATATGATATAGACGAACTTTTAATGATTAAAGTATATGAATTCGGCTCAGACACACCTGTTGCAGAAGGCACGTTCAGCCTCGCAACATACATATCAACGCTTAAATCAACCGCCACCGATATAACCTTTGCCAAGGTGCTTTACGCTTATTCGCTTTCCGCAGAGGCCTACAAAAAAGACGTATAATTTAACACGGGCAGCTTGTAATAGTTCAAGCTGCCAAAAATTTATTTAAGCTATTTAGCAAGGTTTACTTTGATGAAATTGTCGTCATTAAGATGCAGATACATTTTGTATACGCGGTCTATTTCTTCCTTTTGTTCGGGGGACATAGTCTTATTCGAATTCATGTACCTGGTTTCCTACATAAAACCTTGACGGTGCAAAACCTCATGAAATCCCGTGATACACCCTTCCCTTCAACGTTAAAGCTGTAATTTGAAGCGAGATAATAACTATGTTATCGACATTTCCGGCAAAAGAGCAATTTCATCCTCGGAAGTATACGAAAATCTCGTATAAAAAATCAAGTCTGTTTCAATGGCAAATCAAGTCAGACTCTTTTTATTTATTGTTTACCGTTTATCTATTGAAAAAAGACAAATAATATGATAAAATATGTAATATATACTTTTGGGGCAGGTTTATTATGAAAAACATATTTTTATTTTCGACAAGATTAAGATATTTTTTGACAGAAATTCCACCTATTCTATTATTAATAATATCGATAAAATACAACTTGAGGGTTGACACCGTAATGAAGTTGTATCCTCTTATAATAGTACTCTCCGGAATAATAATCTTTATTGGACTTTACTTTTTCAGAGGAGTTAAAATTAATTTTGAGGAAATAAAGTGTATCGGTCCTTTTTCATCTAGGGAATGCTCCGTAATTAACGAAGGAAAAACATTACATATATCAATTCTTCCGAAGAGAAAAATCGAACTTGAGCTTTACGGAGAAAACGATGATTTTGAAACTTATGCCTGGCTAAAAAATGAAGATAGCGCGGAGATTAATCTCTTTCGCGCGAAAGCGCTTGGAAGCTCTGGCGCGATCCGCAAAATTCTCTCATATTTTGGAGCTGAAAACGAAGAAATTGAAAAGGCTCTCACAGAAGACTATTTTTCTGCCGACCATGAAAAAATCACTCTTACATCAGAGATTATAGACAACAAGAAAACTTTCAAAATTTATTTCAAAGAAACCGTATAACAAAAAATCCGCTGAAGAACAGCGGATTTTTCTATATAAAAGAGACGCGAAATTCCGCGTCTCTTTGTTTTTATGTTATTAAGATATATTACTTATACTGCTCTGCGTGACCGCCGGCAAGTGTAATCATCTTAACCGCCTGAAGCGAGAACTTATCAGCATATACGGTAAGCTTCTTCGTCATAACGCCTCGAGCAAGAATCTTGATTCTTCCTACGTTGCCGCTAACGAGATGCTTAGCCTTCAATGCGGAAAGGTTAACGATATCGCCGTCTTCAAAGTTTTCGCAGATTGTGTCAAGGTTTATCTCACCCTGCTTATTACTCTTGGATTTTTCCTCGGAGGTTTTCTCGACGATTTCGATTTTTGCCTTTGCTTCTTCATCAGAAATAATTTCGTCTGCATGCACCGCATCTACGTGTACTTCTTCAATCACCTCTTCGGAGGCGGACTCTGCTGTTGCTTCCGCAACCTCTTCAGCCGCAACCGTTTCCTCAACTGCAACCGTTTCAGAAGTTTCTTCTAAGGTTACCGGTACAACCTCTTCGAGAGCAGGTTCATCAACGGTCACATCTTCAGCGGGAGTAGCCTCGTTGTTAATTTCCTCTACAACAGGTTCTTCGGCAACTTCGGTTATAACCTCAGCTTTCGTTTCTTCTGTCGATTCAGAATTTTCTCTCTCAGCCTTTTCAGCATTAGCGTTATCAATAAGCTCACCAACGTCTACTTTGACAAGGTTTTCGTCACCGTCAAGCGTAATACCTGCGGGAAGTATAACCTTTACAAGATCACGCTCGGCAAGAGCTTCCGTTGTTTCATAAGGCATATGATAATCTACGTTAGGAGTTTCGATACGCTCCATTCCGAGTTTATTCATCATCTCTTCAATGAGCTCAAGAACGTACTTAAGACCTCTTTCGCTCTTAACCTTAAGAAGCATAGGAACTTTATCAAGCTTAGGCTTGTCGGATACATCTACAAAGTGATACTTGTTTGCGTTGTATTCATTAGGATCAAGTCCAAGGTATACCTGGAATGCACTACCCTTTACGTTTAGCTTAGCGCATTGAATTCTGCCTTTATTGAAGGACTCGAAGTTCCAGCTTGTTCTTGCCTTAACACCCTTATAGGAAAGGAGTGCATTCTTAACAACAGTGTAGTAATCCTGGATAGGCTCCTCTGCCTGAATAAGTCTTGACATGAAGGATGTTCTGTAACGTACGTGTACTACTTCGCCGTTTATAATTCTTTCGCCTTCAGCATCCTCCTCACCGGAAGACTTGATTACAGGAGCAGGAACAACTTTAGGTTCTTCTACAGGTTCTTCCTCAGCGGGTGCTTCCTCAACAGGTTCTGCTGCAGACTCTTCCTCAGCGGGTGCTTCCTCAACAGGTTCTGATGCGGGCTCTTC
>JAZQKG010000073.1:0-6942 GCA_045542035.1 Eubacteriales bacterium
ACCTGAGTCGGAGCAAGCCATACAGGAAGCGCGCCCGCGTACTTTTCAAGAATGAGCGCGAGAGTTCTCTCATAGCATCCCATAGAGGTGCGGTGAATGATATAAGGCGTTTTCATAGTATTGTCGCGGTCAACGTATTCCATACCGAACTTTTTGGCAAGAAGCATGTCTATCTGTATCGTGACGATGGTGTCCTCTTTTCCGAATACGTTCTTACATTGAATGTCAAGCTTCGGACCGTAGAATGCAGCCTCGTCAATACCGATAACGTAATTTTCACGACCGAGATATTTGTCGAGAAGATCGCCCATGATGTTTTGCGCTTCTTCCCATTGCTCGGGAGTGCCCTCGTATTTGTCGGTTCTCTTGGGATCCCACTGTGAAAATCTGAATGAGCAGTCCTCCCAGAGTCCGATTGTTTCGAGGCAGTATTTCGCAAGCTCAAGACAGCCTTTAAATTCCTCGGCAAGCTGATCGGGGCGGAGGACAAGGTGACCCTCTGAAATCGTGAACTGACGAACTCTTATAAGTCCGTGCATCTCTCCCGAATCCTCGTTTCTGAAAAGCGTTGAGGTTTCACCGAGGCGCATGGGAAGCTCTCTGTACGAGCGCATTTTATTAAGGTATACCTGATACTGGAATGGGCAGGTCATCGGGCGGAGCGCAAAGCACTCCTTGGTGTAGTCGTTGGGGTCGCCCATAACGAACATACCGTCAAGGTAATGGTCCCAGTGACCCGAGATTTTATAAAGCTCTCTTTTTGCCATAAGAGGTGTCTTGGTAAGAAGGTAACCCCTCTTTTCCTCCTCATCCTCAATCCATCTCTGAAGGCGCTGTATAGTTCTTGCTCCCTTGGGAAGAAGAATTGGGAGTCCTTGACCGACCGCGTCAACCGTTGTGAAGTACTCAAGCTCACGTCCTATCTTATTGTGGTCGCGCTTAAGAGCCTCCTCCTGCATCTGTACGTATGCGTTAAGCTCGTCTTTTGTGGGGAATGCGATGCCGTAAACTCTTTGGAGCATCTTGTTGTTCTGGTCGCCCTTGTAGTAAGCGCCCGTGCACTGAGTAAGCTTAAAGGCCTTTACAGCGCCGGTTGAGTGAAGGTGAGGACCTGCGCAAAGGTCGATATATTCACCCTGCTTATAGAAGGTAAGCGTAGCGTCATCGCCAAGCTCCTCAATTCTCTCAACCTTATAAGGCTCATCAAGCTCACGCATAAGCTTTATAGCCTCGTCTTTATTAAGAATACTCTTTTCAATAAGAAGATTTTCTTTAACTATCTTCTTCATTTCGGCTTCGATATTTTTAAGAATTTCAGGGGTGAAGGGAATATCCGAATCGAAGTCCTGGAAAAAGCCTGTGTCTGTTGCCGGACCTATCGTCTGCTTGGTGTTAGGGTAAAGTCTTTTAACAGCCTGCGCCATTATGTGCGCAGCCGTGTGACGAAAAACGTGCTTGCCGTCCTCATCCTTGAACGTAAGAAGCTGAACGTCGGCGTCCTCTGATACCTTCGTTGAAAGCTCTGTAAGATTGCCGTTAACCTTGCACGTAATAACCTCTCTTGAAATAATTCCGAGGCTTTGCGCAGCTTCGTAAACCGATACCTCTCCGGAGAATTCATAAATCTCTCCGCTTGTAAATCTGATTTTTGACATATATATATCTCCTTTTTTAATTATCAAATAAAAAATCCCACCCTGAAAGCCGACGTTGGCATTCGGGGTGAGGACAAAAGTCCCGCACGGTTCCACCCGAGCGTGTAACTCATTTTTATTGAATTTTGCGCTGTTTTGCGCGTGGGCGGTATCACTGCGGCGCTAAGTCCGCGCTTTCAGCAATCGGCGGCTCTCTGTGCGTAGCGTATCACCGTGACGTATTCCACTAGAAAATATATTATCACAAATATAAAAACTTGTCAAGTGTTTTTTAAAATGATAATTTTATTATATTATAAATCGGGAATCTGATAAAAAGAATCTCCTTGCCTGAAGCATATCACTCAGGAGAGGAGATTCTTTTTAAGTTAGGGAATTATTTCTTTTTGAATTTAGAGAAGCCGATTGTGATAGTATCACCGTCTTCTTTAAATGAAATTTTTCCGCTGAGGAATGCATCAAGAAGATTCAGAACGTACTTTTGATCGTCTGTTGCTTCATCCTCGTCTATGAAATCGAAGCTGATAGTCTTTTTACCGTCATCCTCTTCAATTTCATACGTACCCTTAAGCTCATGCTCACCGGCGATTACGGTTACAGTGTCACCCTTGAACTTGAGGTCAAAAAGAGTTCCCTCATATGTTCCTGAAAGACCGCCGCAAGAAACAAGAACGAGCATCGTGCCTACAAGAAGAATGCCTACAAGAAGCATTGAAATAGTCTTTTTCATTATTTTAATCTCCTTTCAGTTTCAGACTACAAGTATTATAGCATAATAAAATCATTTTGTCACTACTTTTTTAAAAAATGTATTGAAAATAATATAATGCTGTGGTATAATTTCGGTAACACTTTGCAAATGGTTTTATATATTTGTGGAAAAGGAAAAATAAATGTTAAAAAGATTTTTAAGCTATTATAGGCCGCATAAGAAGATGCTTTTCTTAGACCTTCTCGCCTCACTGTTTATCTCGGTTATCGGAATGGTATATCCGATAATAACGAACAGTATGTTAAATAAGTATATACCGAATAAAATGTACCGCGCTATAGTTATTGCGGGATTTATCGTCATGGCGCTTTACGTGATACGTATGTTTCTTCGTTATTTCGTTCAGTATTACGGTCACATTATAGGCGTCAAAATGCAGTCGCAGATGAGAAAGGATCTTTTTGGGCATCTGCAAAAGCTTCCGTATAAGTTCTACGATAACAACGAGACGGGTCGTATTATGACACGTATAACGAGCGATCTTTTCGAGGTTTGTGAGCTTGCTCATCACGGGCCGGAAAACCTTCTTATAAGCTCCGTTATGATAGTGCTTTCGTTCGTTTATCTTATTACAATAGATTGGATACTCACTCTTATTATATTCGCCTGCGTGCCGATTCTGGTTTTCGTAACGGTTCATTATCGCAAGGCGATGAGAGAGGCATTCGATGACAGAAGAAAGAGCAACGCAACGATAAATGCCGCGGTTGAAAGCAGTATAACCGGCATCCGTGTAACAAAAGCGTACACTAATTCCGCGCGAGAGGTCGAAAAATTTGAAAAGGGCGACGAGGAATTTGTCAATGCTTCAAGATCCGCGTACAGCGCGATGGCAAAGTTTTTCTCCTCTACTGCGTTTGTCACCGACGTGTTTAACGTGTTTATCTTAATTGCGGGCGGACTTTTTCTGTATTCCGGAAGGATTTCATTCGGAGACTATTCAACCTTTATCGTATCGGTGAACCTGTTTATAAACCCCGTTAACACGCTGATAAACTTTATGGAGCAGTTTCAGAACGGTGTCAGCGGTTTCCGCCGCTTCGTAGAGATAATGGATGAGGAGCCGGAGACGGATGCTACCTGTGCCGAGGAACTGACCGACGTTGAGGGCGTTATTGAGTTTAAGAACGTCACCTATTCCTACGACCCGACAAAAGAGGTTCTTCATAACGTGAACCTTCGTCTTGAGAAGGGAAGAAAGCTTGCGCTTGTCGGTCCGTCAGGCGGCGGAAAAACCACCCTTTGCCATCTTCTTCCGAATTTCTATAAGCTTAAAGAAGAGGACGGCGCCGTTCTAATAGACGGAAAGGATATACGTAATATTACTCTTGATTCGTTAAGACGCAATATCGGAATAGTTCAGCAGGACGTTTTCCTATTCGTAGGAACGATTCGCGAAAACATCCTTTACGGCAGACCCGACGCGACCGATGAGGAAATATACGAGGCGGCAAGACGCGCGAATATACACGATTATATAGTAAGCCTTGAGAGCGGATATGAGACCGAAATCGGAGAGCGCGGAGTGAAGCTGTCTGGCGGTCAAAAGCAAAGGCTCAGTATCGCGCGCGTGTTTCTTAAGGACCCCGCTATACTTATTCTTGACGAGGCAACAAGCGCGCTTGATAATACCACTGAGATTCTTATACAAGAGGCTCTTGACGAGCTTTGCAAAGGTCGTACAACGCTTGTCGTCGCGCACAGACTCTCAACAATTCGTAACGCTGATGAGATAGCAGTCGTAATGGACGGAAGAATAACCGAGCGCGGAACGCACGAGGAGCTTATGAATGCCGGCGGAACTTACAAAGAGCTCTACTCCCTCCAATTCCGTGATAATGATTTTGTTGAATAATTTTAAAGGACTAAGCCGTCACTGGCTTAGTCCTTTTTCTGCCGAAAGGAAGGGGATGCTCCCAAGCTCACAGATGCCGGGGCGGTATGCGAACCTTCAGTGCTCAGCGTTGCTTTCGTGCAAGGTTGAACTTTGTGATAAGCAAAAACAAAAAACACCCGCAGGGAGTGTTTTTCGTTTTTGGCCTACCCGAAAGGATTCGAACCTTCGGCCTTCAGAGTCGGAGTCTGACGCGCTATCCAGCTGTGCCACGGGTAGAAATTATATTGAGTTTTTTTTATGATTACGCTCTTCGGCAAGCCTTCAGAGTTTGCCGCTCGGGGTGTGATTAGCAAATAACGTTCCGCAGAGGTGCTAAGGAAGGTGGCATCTCCTCGCAAGGCAATATGCCGCCTATGGCGGTATGCGGAGTCTGACGCGCTATCCAGCTGACCCAGTCCGTTCGTATGTCGCATAGCATCGCCTCTATACACTCGGCTCGCTCTGCTCGTACTCTCGGGACTTCGCTGTGTCAAAACGTCACTCAGACGTTTTTCCTTGCTCACCACGGGTAGAAATGATATTTAGGTGCGGAGTCTGACGCGGTGTGCTTAGCGCTTGTATATTGTAACATTTTTCGGGCGGTTTGTCAATGATAAAATGATAAATAGTTGCCTTATACTTAAATTTAGGTAAAAATTGAAAAATGGGCAGTGTATTTGACTGCCCATTTTAATAATTAGTTGTTGTCAGATGAGGTGCTTTGGTCGTTTTTTGTATTATTTTGTTTGGTTAAGTTAACATTATTAAGGGTTTTCTTAGCAAAATCCGTGCCGCCGATTCCAAAGGCAATGGCAAAGGCTACAGCAAGAGCCGAGAGGGTGAGAATAAACGCCCAGTTAACTATCGTTGCGGCAAAATCAAGCTGGCTCAGTATCATAAAGCCTGCTACTACGTAAATTATAACCTTCAAAATCTTAGCCGCCGCTTTAGCCTGCGGCACAGATTTATTCATAAACGATTCAAGCAAATCTGCGCCAAAGAAGGCGATAACTGCTATAATTATAGCTTTTATAACCATAGGAAGATAGGAAATTATCACCGACATAACGTTCGCGAGCAGGGTTAATTTTAGAATTTCTACCCCTTGAGCAACAACGAAGAATATAATGGCAACTCTTACGATATTAACGGAAAGCTTGGTAAGTGAAAAATTGGTTTTAGCTCCGGGCATTATTTTTTTAATTAATCCGTCGAAGTTAATGCCTTGAAGAATATTTGAAAGCAGTCCGCAGGCTATGTTTGCTATTATCACGCCTATTGAAATTACCGCAAACGCAAGTATTACTGTAGGTATTGCTCCGAATATTGCGTTGATTATAGAAAGAGCGGGCGTTGAAATGGCTTCTATATCTAGAACTGTTACCGCTTGAACTATTGCGATAAGGATTACTGCCGCGTTAATGATTTTGCCGATTAGGTCCGATATTTTGACATTGTTTGCCAAGCTTTCCGCGTTTTCACCGTTTTCGTCCGAACCCTCGCTGCTCTTGCTAATTTTCAGTTTTTCACCGAGTGTGTCTATTTTAGTTTTAGCTAAAAGAACAGATACGGTTGCGGCAAGTATCTTTCCAAGCAGTATTCCTATAAATACGAGTATGAGCGCCGCGATAATATTCGGAATGTAGCTGATAAAGACAGACGCGAAATCTGTTATGGGCTCGGAGACCGATTCAAGTCCCAAAGCGCTGAGCACAGCGGGCAGGAACAGCAGGAACACTATAAGAAAAACCAACCTGCCTATAAATTTCAGCGCTGTTCCGTCGCGCCCATCGTTGATGCCCCATTTGTCAAGTCTTGAATCAAGCCTTATAAATTTGAAAAGCTTTTTGACGATAAAACTTGCTATCCATCCTGCAATGAGCGCAATAATCAGGTAGACAAGAGCCTGAACAAATGAATTCGCCCAAATCTTTTCTGCCGTTTCAAGAAAACTGTCCATATTTTTCTCCTTTTCATTTTTTTGTATGTATTGAAAATATACCCGTAATTTTGGAGTATATTCAATAATATTCAAAAAATCCGAAAAAGGTTATTATCAAGCAAACAATTGCTTTACATTGTAATAAAAAACGGAGATATCGGTAAAAAGATATCTCCGCTTTGAGTTTATTAGATTTTTATTATTTAGATGAAAACTTTTCAAGCTTTGCAAAAAATTCGTCAGCGTATTCCGTATGAGCTATAACGGTGATAGGAGAGAGAAGGTCAAGGGAAAATATACCCATAATCGACTTCGCATCTATAAGATATCTGCCTTGAGCAAGGTCAACCTCGTAATCAAGAAGAACTACGAGGTTAACAAAATCTCTGACGTCCTGAATGTTTGACAAAATGATTTCTGTTTTCTTCATTTCAAATACTCCTTTTAAATTTGATTTATTTTGTGGAATAATTATAGCAAATTTACATAGCTTTGTCAAGGAGAACACAATAAAAATAGTAAAAAATAAGATTAAATCTATTGACAAGATTTTTTGCGTGTGTTATAATATCATTACGATAAATATTTTGCCACAATGGCAATCGGAGGATAAACCAATGAACAGAATTAAGACAGTTGAAACCAAGGACATTGCTAAGACCGTTGAAAACGGCGGATGCGGCGAGTGCCAGACCTC
>JAZQKG010000074.1:0-13878 GCA_045542035.1 Eubacteriales bacterium
CTGTGACCCAAGGAGTTGATTTATGACATTGTCTTCCTAAGACCGCTTGGCCTCCGACTTAAAAAAATCCTTATATACGACCTTTGCTGCGGAAAAAGCTATCTGAGCTTTGCCGTATATTATTACCTAACAGCAATCAAAGGACGAGACGTCGAGCTTCTGGGAATAGACTTAAAGCGCGATGTAATAAACTGGTGCGACTCTGTTGCAAAAGAGCTTGGATATCTCGGAATGAAATTCATCTGCGACGACGTTACGAACACCCCGAAGGACGTCACTCCGGATATGGTAATTTCTCTTCACGCATGCGATATAGCCACCGACATAGTTATAAATTGCGCGCTTAATTTAAAAGCGAAAATAATTCTTTCAACCCCTTGCTGTCATAGGTATTTAAACGATAAAATTACAACCGAGGAGTTATCATTCGTCACCGACTATCCTCAGCTTCGCAACAAGCTCTGCGAATCGATAACCGACGCAATAAGACTCGCAAGAATATCTTCATACGGATATAAGGTTTCGGCGCTTGAGCTTACAGACCCCGAGAACACACCTAAAAACACTCTTTTACGCGCAGTGCGTGAAGAGTCTGTCAGCGATACCGAGCTCAGCGCGAGAAAAGCACGTTACGACGGTATACTGAGGTACGTGCTCGGTAAGGATTATGAATCCTATCTTAAAGAAATAAATTAAAGGTAAAAGCTATGACCTATACAACAAGAAGCGCTTCCGAAACAGAATCCGTTGGATTTGAACTTGCGAAAATTCTTGAAGAGAGAAACATAAAAACTCTCTTTATTGCGATGAGAGGTGAAATGGGCGTTGGAAAAACAGCCTTTACCCGCGGATTTGCATCATATTTTGGGATATCGGGCGTAAAAAGCCCTACTTACACTATTGTTAACGAATACCGCGGAAAAGCAAGTATCTTTCATTTTGATATGTACAGGCTTCAAACCGACGACGACCTTTATTCGATAGGATTTGACGATTACGTTGAAAGAGACGGATTTTGCATTGCCGAATGGTCTGAAAACATTGCCGAATTTCTGCCAGAAAATTCAATATTCGTTACGATTACGCGTACAGATAAAGAGAACGAAAGAAAGATAGAAATAGATTTGGACTGAAAATATGAAAATTTTAGCATTTGACAGTACGGCAAAGGCTGCCTCGGTTGCTGTCTGTGATGATGAAAAGTTGCTCGGCTTATATAATATTGAAAACGGACTTACGCAGAGCGAGCTTCTTCTTCCTATGGCAGAAAATCTTTTAAAATCATTAAAGCTCTCATTTTCGAATATTGAGCTTTTATGCGCGGCAACGGGCCCGGGCTCGTTCACCGGTGTAAGAATCGGCGCGGCGCTTGTTAAAGGTCTTGGATTTGGAAGAAACCTTCCCTGCGTTTCGGTATCGACGCTTGAGGAGCTTGCGGAAAATACAACTCAGCTCAAGGGCATTCTTGTTCCCTGCATGGACGCAAGGAGAAATCAGCTATATACCGCAACCTTTAGCTCAAACGGAAAGACAGCGGAAAGAATTACACCCGACAGAGCTATTTCAATCGAGAGCTTAGCAAACGAGCTTTTAGAATACAAAGACGAAAACATATATCTCTCGGGTGACGGATACGAAGTAGCAAAGCGAGGACTTGAAAGTTTTGGCGTTCGTATTATGGAAACTCCGAAGCTTCTTATAACCGAAAACGCCTATTCCTGTGCTATGGTAGCTCTTAGGAAATACCGAGCTGGAGACTATACAAGCGATGCAACCTTTTCACCCTCTTATCTAAGACTTCCGCAGGCGGAAAGAGAACGCCTTGAAAAAGAAAACACAGATAAATTATAACAACTTAAAAGAAGGAAAAATAAATGAGCAAAAGAAAAATTTATATTGGCGCTGACAGCGCAGGCTTTATTCTCAAAGAGGAAATAAAAAAACACCTCGTTGAGATGGAATATGAGGTTACTGATTTCGGTACAGATTCCGAAGCATCCTGCCACTACCCGATATTTGCATCAAAGGTATGCGAAGCCGTTCAACAGAATCCCGAAACGACCTACGGAATTCTCGTCTGCGGTACGGGCATCGGAATGTCTATGTGCGCGAACAAATATAACGGCGTAAGAGCCGCAGTTTGCTCTGATACGTTCTCTGCTAAAATGACAAGACGCCATAACGACGCAAACGTTCTTTGCATGGGCGCAAGAGTTATAGGCTCCTGCCTTGCCGAAGATATAGTCGATATCTTCCTCGCCAATGAATTTGAAGGCGGAAGACACAAAACCCGCGTCGATATGATGACAGATATAGAAAACGAACAGAAATAAACGAAAAAACTCCCGCTATGCTTGGGCGAGCCGAACAAAACGGGAGTTTTTATTTACATATTACGCAAAACGTTAAAATCTATCTCTTCGGAATGTTCTGATATGTATGCGGCGAGATTTGACGGTATTTCTTTGCCAAACTCGGTTATGGGAGAAATATCAAGCATTTTTCCGCTGCCGCCCCGCCTTTCCTCAATGACGAGGTAATACGCTCCGTAATCATCAAAATACGCCTTTGGCGGCCGTTCGCATTCATCCTCATCTATCATACGGGCGGCGGTTACGATGTTTTCAAAAGAGGCAAACTTATATATCGCTTTTTTCGTTGAGAGCATCGCGACCTTGCTTGACTTCGCGATTGTGCGCTCGGCGCCCGGTGATATAAGTCCAAGCTTCGTTACGAAAATTTCGCTTCCGTCCTTCGCGGGATAAAACTGAATAAGAACCTTATCCCCCGATGCTTCAAATCCGCAGGATTCCTTTGCCGCGTCAAGTATCCTCCAAAAAGCGCGCCTTGTTTTAGGGTCGTCATAATCTATATCATCGCCGTCAATTTCATACTTTATCATATCTTCCCGGCTCATCATAATTTTAAGTTTTGAATCGCTTACGACAAGAAATTCCATTACATCACCTTTCCTTTCATATATATTATACTGTATCCATAAAGAAATTGACAGTACAGAAAAAAGGGATTAAAAGAAAATTCAGGAAATTTATAAAAGCTCTTGTCTTTTTATTCCTAATATGCTAAAATATTTCTCGGTGAGTTCGAAACCATCCTCACCAAGCCGAAAGGCAAAAAAACAAAACTACGGAGAAAAAATGAAAAACAACACCGCTCTTTTCGTCACGCGCGGCGCTATGATTGCCGCGCTATACGTCACGCTCACCTACTTTTCGTCCATATTCGGACTTGCAAGCGGCGTGATACAGTTCAGATTATCGGAAATGCTTTGCGTGCTTCCGATTTTCATGCCGGAAGCGATAATCGGTCTCACGCTCGGATGCGCAATCTCAAATCTTGTAACCGGCGCTGTCATATGGGATATTGTTTTCGGCTCGTTTGCAACGCTGCTCGGAGCTATAGGAGCAAAGCTTCTCTCAAAGCTTCCCACAAAGCTTTTGTGGTTAGCAACCGTCCCTACGGTATTATCAAACGCCATTATAGTTCCCTTCGTTCTTATATACGCATACGGAGCTGAGGGTGCTTACCCCTATTTTATGCTTACGGTAGGAATAGGTGAGGTCATTTGCGCAGGATTTCTCGGCTCACTGCTATGCTATGCATTAAAAAAATCCAAGTTCTTATAATAAGGTTAAGGTTGTTATACTAAAAACCTTATAATACTTGTCTGACAATATAAAAGCGCGGGCGTTCTCACCGTCGAGAACGCCCGTCTTTTATTTATTTTTCATTATATATTCGTTTATTGCTTTTGCGGCAACCTTTCCCGCGCCCATCGCCGAGATAACCGTTGCGGCTCCTGTAACTGCGTCGCCACCCGCGTATACTCCGTCTTTACTCGTTGCCCCGGTTGCTTCCTCAACCACTATACCGCCTCTCGAATTTACGTCAAGTCCCTTTGTCGTTGACTTTATAAGAGGATTAGGAGAAGTTCCGATAGATATTATTACCGTATCAACGTCAAGCACGAATTCGCTTCCCGGAATTTCAATAGGACGGCGACGGCCGCGCTCGTCAGGTTCTCCAAGCTCCATTTTAACGCACTTCATTCCTGTTACAAATCCGTTTCTTACATCGCGCCTATCGTCAGGATTATTGTAGCCGAGAATTTCAACGGGATTATTTAGAAGAAGAAATTCTACGCCCTCCTCCTCAGCATGTTCAATTTCCTCGCGTCTTGCAGGCAGCTCTTCCATTGAGCGCCTATAAACGATGTATACCTTTTCCGCGCCGAGTCGTAAAGCAGTTCGCGCAGCATCCATTGCAACGTTACCTCCGCCGACGACGGCTACCCTGCCGCCCTTCATAATCGGGGTGTCGGGATTATCCTTATAGGCTTTCATAAGGTTGCTTCTCGTAAGAAATTCGTTTGCCGAATAAACTCCTTTGTAAGACTCCCCGGGGATTCCCATAAAATTGGGCAGTCCTGCACCCGAACCGATAAACACAGCTTCATAACCCATATCAAACAGCTCGTCCACGGTAAGAGTTTTTCCTATTATGACGTTTGTCATAAATTCAACGCCCATCGCCACAAGATTATCTATTTCTTTTTTTACAATATCCTTCGGAAGACGAAATTCAGGAATTCCGTAAACAAGAACTCCACCTGCTGTATGCAACGCCTCAAAAACGGTTACGTCATATCCGTATTTAGCAAGATCTCCCGCGCAAGTAAGTCCCGAAGGACCGGAGCCTACGACAGCTATCTTATGACCGTTTTTTTCTTCCGTCTTTTGAGGGAGAACGCTGTGAGCGTTATGCCAATCTGCAACAAATCTCTCAAGACGGCCTATTCCTACGGGCTCTCCCTTGATTCCTCTGACGCATTTTGATTCGCACTGCGTTTCCTGAGGGCATACTCTTCCGCATATTGCAGGAAGACTTGAGCTTTTCGCTATAACCTGATACGCGCCTTCAAAATCCCCCTCTTTAATTTTTGATATAAATTCGGGAATTCTTATATTAACGGGGCAACCTTCGGAGCATGGCATATTCTTACATGCGAGGCATCTCAATGCTTCATTTATGGCGGTTTCCTCATCATAACCGGTTGCAACCTCAAAAAAATCACGTGAGCGGGTAGCGGCATCTCTCATAGGCATAGAATTTTTATTTGAACTCATATTGAACTTAGCCATTTTCTTCCGCTCCTTTAAATAGATTGCAGGTTTCTTCATGCTTTTTGCGCTCAAAGCCATGATACATCATACCGCGTGACATAGCCTCATCAAAATCAACCTGATATCCGTCAAAATCGGGACCGTCAACGCATGCGAATTTTGTTACTTTCTTTCCGTCAACGTTAAGAGTCAGACGGCATCCTCCGCACATTCCCGTTCCGTCAATCATAATAGGGTTCATGGAAACGTCGCACGGGATACCGGTTGGCTTAGTTGCGGCAACGACGAATTTCATCATAATAAGCGGACCTATGGTTATAACCTTATCAAACCGTCTTCCCACTGAAAACATTTCGTTAAGAGGAACGCAAACGTTTCCCTCTCTTGCGTACGAGCCATCGTCTGTCATAACGTAAAGCTCGTCAGAGCATTCTCTGAACTCATCCTCAAGAATTAAAAGGTCTTTGTTCCTAAATCCTATTACCGATGTTACCTTACATCCGAGAGCGTGAAATTTCTGCGCTACGGGAAGCGCAATAGCGCATCCAACGCCGCCGCCGACAATGCAAACTTCCTTTATGCCTTCGGTATGAGTAGGAACACCGAGCGGACCTGCAAAGTCCTGTATGCATTCGCCTTCTTCAAGGCGGTTAAGTTTTTCTGTAGTTGAGCCAACTATTTGAAAAATAATCTTAACGATTCCTGCTTCGCGGTCAAATCCTGCAATTGTGAGCGGGATTCTCTCTCCCTCATCATCAACGCGCAGAATAATAAACTGCCCCGGCTCAGCCTTGCGCGCTACGAGGGGCGCTTCTATATCCATCATTGTAACGGTTTTATTTAACTGCTTCTTTGAAACAATTCTAAACACTTTATTTACCTCTTCAAAAGATATAAATATCTAAATATAGGTTGTATTATATCATAAAACGCAAGATTTGTAAATAGTATTTTTTAATTTTTTGGGGTATTGTGCCAATATATAAAGGGGGCTGGCTCAAGTTGAGAAAACTTGAGTCAGCCTCTTCGCATAAGGTGACAGGGGAATTTTGAGCGAAAATCTTAGTTCTTTAAGGAGAGAATCGTACAAGAGTACGACGAGTCTTAAAAACTGAGATAGAAATTTAGGTCATTTTCGGTTGCGCCTAAATTCACCGGCACCCAACTTAGTAATATTTAATTTTACTTTTACCGATTATTTCTTCTCATTCGGTAATCGGGGTTAAACGAATAGAAGTTCTTCTGATCAAGCTTTTCCTGGGTGCGCCTTAGCGCATCTCCGAAACGCTGATAGTGAACAATCTCGCGCTGACGTAAAAATTTAATTACGTCATTAACGTCGGGATCGTCAGAAAGACGAAGTATATTGTCATACGTTACGCGAGCCTTCTGTTCTGCCGCAAGGTCTTCGTTAAGATCTGCTATGGGATCGCCCTTTACTCCTATATATGCGGTAGTGAAAGGAACACCGTCAGCTGACGCCGGGAATGTTCCAAGTGTATGGTCAACAAAATACTTATCGAGACCGCCTGCCTTAATTTCCTCCGGGGTCAGATTTCTAGTCAACTGATGAACTATTGCAGCTATCATTTCCGCGTGGCCGAGTTCTTCGCTTCCGATGTCCGTAAGAATACCTACAACGTTACCGTCCTTAGCAGAATAGCGCTGATTAAGATATCGCGTTGCAGCGCCAAGCTCGCCGTCAGGACCGCCAAGCTGAGATATTATAACACCTGCAAGGCGAGGATTTGTGTTTTTTATTTTTACAGGATACTGTAATTTTCTTTCATAGACCCACATTTATTTGTCCTCCGTATCGAGTTGCCAAGGCCACTTACCTTCAACCCAGGTCCATCTGTCACCGACGACACCCTCTGCAAAAAGCGGACCGTATTTATTCTGATACTCGGTCATAGCCTCGTCAAGCTGTGAGAGTATCTTTTTGTAATAATCGAGCGCCGCTGATGCTTCGGGATATACATCGAGATAAAGTTCGGTTTCTACCTTTGCAAACGAGAGCGCCTGAATTTTACGCAATAAGCTTTCTCTGTTTTGATTATTCATTTAATATTCCTCCAAGGGTTTATTGAGCTCCTCAAAGAGACATCCGTGATTCAGCGCTTCATCGGGTGAATAAAGCATACGCCAGCACTGATAAGGCGAATAAACCATAGCGAGCTGACGCTGAGTACAATTTGAAGACGTGCCGCCGAGACATCCGCCGTTCCATGACACATTATTGCCTCTCATGCCATTGTTCATGCCGGAGTTCATATTGTCTCTGTTACCGTTCATATCGTTCATATTGCCGTACATATTGTTGTTTATATTTCCGCCAATATTATTACCGTTTGTATCACCGTCACCGCGCCAGATATCACCTGTTCCGGGGCATCTTCCGTTGCCATTCTGAGTCACAGTTCTGTTTCTGTTTCCAAAGAGGAAGTTTGAATAACCGTTTTCGTTTCTTTCCATGTTTTTAGTTCCTTTGGTTTTCAATCGGAATAGGATATTTTCATATCCCTTATACAGTTTATGACAAACCTGGAAAAGTGGGAAACAAAAAAGCCGAGCAATAACTCGACTTTTTGAAATATTTATTACTTTCTCTTTTTGCTATGGAGAATTTTATAAATCTCCTCGGTTGCAAGTCTGGCTTTTGCAACGATATCACCCTCTGTTTTTGGAAAACAGTAATATAGAGCTTCATGATTTCCTATGCAAATCATATCTCCGATCTCATACCAATTAAAATCAGAGTAAAGACTGTATGAAGTTAGCGGCTTATGCTCATATTCAAGCTTGCCGTCAAGCCCTGTCAGACGGAATCCATCAATATTATGGCTTAGTCTTCCCTCTCCAACTCTATATAAATGCTTTGTATCAACCGTCATAAGTATTTCGACAGGAATATCAAATCCATATTCTCCTGAAAGTATCTCTTCCCTCACGCATTCGCGCTCCCATCTATACCAGTCCGGAATATGTGTAAAAGACGGATTACCATCCTCTGCTTCAAGATATCCAAATTCATTTAATATATGTGTCTTTCCGCACTCGCCGCAAGTGATTTTTATGCCCTTTCCAAGCATTTTCCCCTCGGTCATGCATACAGGACATTTATATAGAACCCTATTTAAATAATCTGCACGGGTTGGGGTATCAATCTTAATTTTGTTTTCTTGCTGCCATCTAAAGTTGTCAAAATCAAACCTTGACGCAATTATCTCATTTATTTCATCGGCAGACATTTTTTCGATATCCGAGGGTGATAAAAGATATTCTTCCTTTGCCGAAACGTCTACCTTTCTGACTTGAATATTATTATAAAGAGGATCACGGGCAAATGCGCCAAACGTCCGTATCATAATAACAGGCGCGCCAAGTATTTTTATAAGCTTTCCGACTGTCTGTGGGAGGGGCGTAGCCGTTCCGTCAAACGTATAACTCGCTTCCGGAAAGAGCACCACGTTGCTTTTAAGTTTCTTTATAGCGTGCATTATATCCCTGATAAGCGTTGGGTCGTGGACAAATTTATTCGTTGGTATACATCCTATCCAACGCAAAAGAAAATCTTTGCCGACAAAAGCGTCGCTCGTAGTGATTATATTAAACGGACGTGGATAAAGAAGTCTTGCAACTATCTCAAGATCAATAAAAGAGGAATGATTCATAAGATAGAGCGCTGACTCGTGTTTTCCAAGCTTCTCCATTCCCACCTTTTCAAAGCGAAAATTTGTTTTATGAAGATCAGGCGCAGAAATAACTCTCATAAGTGTTCTGAAAAACATATTAGGCTTTCCCGGGCGTTTATGCTTTTCGCGCTCTATCTTCAAAACATCCTCATAGCTTTTATCTATCACTTTAATCTTCATATAAATTCTCTCAATCAGTCTATATTTACAAAGTATTCCTCGCTAACGGTAAAATTCACCGTAATGTTTTCACCAAGACGAATAATTTTATACTGAAGTGTACTTCCCGGCCTTACGAGGAGTGCTGTTTCCGATGGCTGATACGAACGGGTAACCTCGTATTCTATCCCATCTATAACTATCGCTGTCACGACATCTCCGCTCATCATTCCCGATGCCTCGGCAAGAGAGCCTGATGATACCGTTTTTATAACGACCTCATCGAGCCTTAAGAGCACACCGCTTTCTTCATCATATACCGTATATGACGATTCTGCTGTTGGAGCCATTCCAAGCACTATTCTTTGCCCCTTGATATTTTCCGTACCGTCACAGTAATAAATTATATTATCAGCTACAGACACCGCGAGATTTATAGGTATTGCATAAGCCACGTTATCTACTTCTTCGTTTATTTCCTTGGAATTCACGATACCGCATAGCTGACCCGACGAATTAAATATACCGCCGCCGGAATTACCTTTATTTACCGCCGCATCTATACGTATAACTCGCATCATACTTGTTATTCCGCCGACCTTCAGCGATATATATTCACTTTCAACGTTAACGAATCCCCGCGTCGCCGACATTCCGGCGCTGAGCGCATTTCCAACGGCAACGACCTCGTCAAGAACCGCGATATCATCAGAATCGGATACTGCAGCTTCCATCGCGTTACTGTTTTTCAGACTATCGCTGTCTTCTATTTTTATTACTGCAACGTCATAAACTGCAGAACCGCCTACGTATTTTGCCGGTATTCCGTACTTCTCGGATTCCATGCCGTAAAGAAAGACCTTTATGTCTTCGTCATCAAAAATATCCGTCGATTCGGTATCGTACATTACGTGATAATTCGTTATTATGTATGCGGAGCCTGTTTCCTTATCAAGCTTATATATTATTCCGGAGCCTGATGTAATCGTCGTTGTGTTTACCCTGCAACGTATACTAACAGACGAAAGAAGCGCCTTGCTTATAGAATTCTTTGATATATCCTCACTTGAATCAGCTTCTGCCTTCACACCGGTATCAACACCGCCAACAAACCAATTTCCATTATCGCCTATAACAGGAACGAAATTACCGTAATCAGTTTTTGAAACAACGAGTCCGACGTCTGCAACTGTAGAATCGGTATAAGTTAAAATAAGATGCCCTTCTGCATTTATCTCAGCGCTACTGATTCCGATTCCGTCATCGCCACGCTCTCCCTGCTCTCCAGCGTCACCTTTAAATTGATTGATAAATTCTTCGAAGGTTCCTTGATACCCTGCTTCGCGCGCCATACTGTATATATTTTCCGCCGTAAGCTCTTTCTTATCATCAATTTTTGTCATATGATAAGAAAAGAAAACAGAAATTATCGCTACTGCTACGCATAATACCATTATACCGAATTTTTTCATTTATGAAATTCCTTTTTTTCGATTAATTCTTGAAGTTTTATATCCGATTCTTTTATCGTCTTAACCGCAAATGAAAACACAGAAAGCGACACTGCGCCACCGGTAATAATATTAAAAAATTTTGCGGAAATATCCCCTACGCTAACAGCAGAAAACACCGACGTCTGAAGATTAAAAAGAGACAGCAGCGCCGATGACATTCTTATATAATGTACAACATTTGTAGCGGCGGATTTCCTTACGGATGAAAAAATGCCCGAAGCCGCCCGCAAAACGCTGAATGCCGCGTATATAAACAACAAAACGAACACCAAAGACGAATACTTATATATTCTGTCCGAAATAACCGTATATATTATCATACCGGTTATGGGAACACCAAGTATAAGCATAAGTATTCCGCATGTTTTTATTGCAATTATATCCTCTATCGAGCATCCGTATCCACCATGGGTGCTTCGTGAACTTCCTAGAATCAAATATCTAACCGACACAATAAGCGTGTAGTATGCGGCAACCGTTATAAACCACGCGTTACCGTAAACTATTCCAGATACAAGATTAAATATTATATAGCAAGCATTGATAAGCAAGCCTAAAAATACACAAACGTAAAATCTGACTGTTTTATTTTTTAAAACTACTGAAATATAACCTGCGAAACCCTTCATAATGCTATATTTCCCCGAGAAAAGCAATTTATTCCTCGCTTTCGGTTCTCGTTTCCCTCGCTTCACGGGCGTAATCTCTGAGCGTATTCGCAAAAACCTCGCTGCCCTCGATTATAATCTCAGCGGATTCATAGCGGCTTTTCGCGGTTATGCGGTAAATATCCTTTGGAAACATAGTCGGCGCATATATATACTTTCTAACTCCCCTTTGAGTTTTATGATGTGAGCGCGCTTCTTTTGTTTCATAATCCACTGAAACTATATCCGCAAGATCAAGCCGGCACAGAGTGGTCTGTCTTTTTCCGATTATCTGCCTTACAACGAACATAGGGATTCCTTCGGAATCTATTGCAATATCGTAATAAAACGCGGGAGCGATAAACTTGGTATAAACAAGAATTGCTATTGTAAGTATCATCAGAGCAAACAGACCGACAACACCTTTGTAGCTGTCTAATATAAAATAGACGCAAAAGCCGAGCGCGGACACAAGAAGCAAAACAACGAAAGCAATGACAGCGTTTTTATTTTTGGGCTTTGCGTGAACCGAAAATTCGCTTATCATTTCGCAGGCTTCTCCTTACTTGAAAGCTTATAGTCGTCAAGCTCACTGTAAACGACATTATTCTCATAAACCAAAACCATAAACGGCTCATCCTTGTCTATTCCGTTTACTGTAATTTCAAGTCTTATCCACTTCGCAGGCTCTTCGTTTTCATCAATACCAAGATCAACACCGTCAAAAACAAGCTTATAATATCTATACATAAATTGTGCTTCTGTGCTGTCATACGTAAGACTGCCTATAGCTCTTGGCTCACTGTTTTCATCAATCGGATTTTTTACGAGCCTGAACTCAAGAAAATTCTCGGAATTAGCGTCAAGCTTCACGCCGTATTTCCTCTCAAGATTTTCTATAAGAGAAAGATTAAAGCGTACCGACATCTGAAGCTGATCTATTTCGGGAATTAAAATAAGATTGTCACAGAAAAAATTCCCTTCGTCGGGATTATCGTAAGGGGAGCGCAGCTCCTGAGTTTTTGCGCCTATATCGCCGTTTTTTTCATTGTAAAAAGCAGCGAGCGTATCGTTAAAATATATATTTTTGATACTGGCGGGATAACTGTTAAAAAGTATAAGTCTGAATGCGATTACACCTATAACAGATAAGCACACCACGCCCACGAGAATTTTTAAAACAAGACCGACTCGGCTCTTTTTCCTCGGTATATCGTCGTCGCTATCGTTATAATCACCGTATCTTTCGAAATCTTCCATTTAAATATTCCTTAATATAGTTTTTTATATATTATACATTAATACACGCGCGATGTCAATAAAATCCTTTTAATGTTTAAAGATAATTTAAAAACGCCGGGGCGACGTGCGCCTCGGCGTTTATATCGAAAATAGAATTAAGCGAGTTCAGCGAAATACTTAATTGTTCTTACCATCTGAGATGTGTAAGAGTTCTCGTTGTCGTACCAAGCAACAACCTGAACCTGATAAGTATCGTCGTCAATCTTTGCAACCATTGTCTGAGTTGCATCGAAGAGTGAGCCGTATCTCATACCGATAACGTCGGAAGAAACGATCTCATCGGTGTTGTATCCGAAGGATTCGGAAGCCTGAGCCTTCATAGCAGCGTTGATAGCGTCAACTGTTACGTCCTTGCCCTTAACTACTGCTACGAGAATCGTTGTAGAACCTGTGCAGGTAGGAACTCTCTGAGCAGAGCCGATAAGCTTGCCGTTAAGCTCGGGGATAACAAGGCCGATAGCCTTTGCAGCACCGGTAGAGTTGGGAACAATGTTCTGAGCGCCTGCTCTTGCGCGGCGAAGGTCACCCTTTCTGTGAGGACCGTCAAGAATCATCTGGTCACCTGTGTATGCGTGAACGGTTGTCATGATACCGGACTGGATGGGAGCGTAGTCGTTAAGAGCCTTTGCCATAGGTGCAAGGCAGTTAGTTGTGCAGGAAGCCGCGGAGATGATCTTGTCATCAGCTGTAAGAGTATCGTTGTTTACGCCGTAAACGATGGTCTTAAGATCCTTGCCTGCGGGAGCGGAGATAACAACCTTTTTTGCGCCTGCATTGATGTGAGCCATTGACTTCTCGGTTGAGGTATAGAAACCTGTGCACTCAAGAACAACGTCAACGCCAAGCTTACCCCAAGGGCAGTTAGCAGCGTCCTTCTCAGCGTAGATTTTGATTGTCTTGCCGCATACCGTGATGCTGTCCTCTGTAGCTGAAACGGTGTCAGCATACTCGTACTTACCCTGAGCGGTGTCGTACTTAAGAAGGTGAGCAAGCATTGTGGGGCTTGTGAGGTCGTTAATTGCTACGATTTCATAGCCCTCTGCGCCGAACATCTGTCTGAATGCAAGACGTCCGATACGGCCAAAGCCGTTGATAGCAACCTTTACATTTGCCATTTTGAAAATCCTCCAAAATATAAATTATTTACTATTAGACTGTTATAGAGCGGTATTCCATTCCCCGCCATTTTATATTTTAACATATTTTTTCTTAATATGCAATAGAATTGTATAATTTTTATCAAATTTGTAAAGAACTTTTAAAATTTGAAGTTATTTTCAGCTTTTTTTAGTGAAAAATATTGGGGGTTGACTTTTTTTAAAATATTTAGTATAATTACACTCGACTGAATGGGGCAATCGCGCGGTATGTTGCCGAAAGGTATTACCGTGAGGAAAGTCCGGGCTTCATAGGGCAG
>JAZQKG010000075.1:0-22389 GCA_045542035.1 Eubacteriales bacterium
TATGCTTTTATCGGCCGTAAGCAGAAGAAGAGAGATTTCCGTTCTCTTTGGATTGCAAGAATTTCCGCGCAGGCAAGAGTTAACGGTATGAACTAAAGTCGGAGGCCAAGCGGTCTTAGGAAGACAATGTCATAAATCAACTCCTTGGCTCACAGAACGACATGGCTACGATCCGACTTTATGCTTTTATCGGCCGTAAGCAGAAGAAGAGAGATTTCCGTTCTCTTTGGATTGCAAGAATTTCCGCGCAGGCAAGAGTTAACGGTATGAACTACTCAACTCTTATGCACGGTCTTAAGGTTGCGGGAATTGACCTCAACCGTAAGATGCTCAGTGAAATTGCCGTTGCAGACAAAGATGCATTCGCAGCAATTTGCGAGAAGGCTAAGGCAGCTCTTTAATATATCCCCGGTTTTCCGCAAAGTCGGTCAACCGGGATTTTTTAGTACTTTAATGTCGCTTTGCGGGCAGCAGAATGGAGTTTTATATGAGGATTATCAGCGAAACAATCACAAGCCGAAATAACAATCTTGTTAAATGGGCAGCTTCGCTATGTGATAAAAAGGGAAGAGCGAGTTCGAGGAGCTTTATTTCAGAGGGCGAGAAGCTTTTGTATGAAGCTATGGAGGCAGGTCTAAAAATAACACACGTTTTTATCAAAGAGAGTAAAAGAGATAAAATTATTGAAAAGATTACGAATTTATTAAACAGTGAAATATACGAGGAAACACAGGTCATAACTCTTTCTGACAGCGCTTTTGAAAAAATTTCTACAGAAAAAGCGCCTCAAGGCGTCATAAGTGTTATAAAATATCTTGACTTTTTCCGTGAGATTGATATAATATATAAGGAAGAGTTTTTTCTTGACGCTAAAGAACGGGTTATAATTCTTTCATCGGTGCGCGATCCAAGCAATCTTGGTTCTGTGATCAGAAGCGCCGTTGCTTTTGGAGTTGATCATATAATTCTTACTGCCGATTCTGCGGATATCTATAATCCCAAAACCGTAAGAAGCGCTATGGGCAGTCTTTTTCGAGTTAAGGTCAGCATAGTTCACGATATATATTCTTTTGTTACCGCTATGAAAAATTGGGGAAGAAGAGTTTTCGCAGCAGAGCTTAGCAATAACGCGATATCTCTTTCCGATATCGGACTTAAGCCATGCGATGCGGTGATTATTGGAAATGAGGGACATGGAATTTCCCCTGAACTTTCCGCTCTTTGCACAGCAAGCGTTTATATTCCGATTTCTAAAAAAACGGAATCCTTAAACGCATCTGTCGCTGCCGCTCTTTTTATGTGGGAACAGAATAAATAAATTTTGGTGGGATATGGACAATCTTGTATATACCGTTTGGCTCTCTTTGTCCTGTACAGCGGGACTTGAAACATTTTCTAAACTCTTAGGCAAGTTTTCTTCATCTGAAAAAATATATGATGCTGATGCAGAATCTATAGCTTCATGCATAGGCTCTCGTTCAAGCGATTATAATTTACTCGTAGATAAGAGTCTCGAAAGAGCAGAACGTATAGTTGAATTTTGCAAACGCAAAAACATAGGCATACTTACTTATTTTGATAAAAATTTTCCACAGAATCTGAAAAAAATCAAAAATCCTCCTGTTCTTTTATATTACAGAGGCGTTTTGCCGGATTTTAATAAAGAAACGTTTGTTTCAATAGTGGGTACGAGGCTCCTTACGGCGTATGGAAGGAAAAACACTTTTTCTGTATCCTGCGATCTTGCAAGAGCGGGAGCTATTATAGTATCCGGAATGGCAATCGGTATTGACGGAGTTGCTCACTCGGGTGCGCTTGCGGCAGGGAAAAGAACTGTAGCTGTTCTTGGTTGCGGTATAGATATATGTTATCCGATTCACCATAGAAAATTAGCGCAAAATATCGTAAAGAACGGTTGTGTTATAACAGAATACGCACCCGGCACCAGACCTGATAAACACAATTTCCCGACAAGAAACAGGCTGATAAGCGGGCTTTCAGATGCCACCCTTCTTATAGAAGGTCGCGAACGAAGCGGCGCGCTTATAACTGCGAGGCGGGCATTGGAACAAAAGCGGTTAGTTTACGCTTTGCCCGGAAACGTTGGAAACGCAAACAGCGAAGCTTCTAATCTTATTATAAAAAACGGCGCAAGGCTTTTTACGTCTGCCGACGATATTGTGAGAGATTTCGATAAAATATTTCCCGGAAAATTAAATCCGTTTGTTTTATCAGAAGAATTTAAGGTTGATATGGATTTTGTTTTATCTGAACTTGAGGTCTCATCGGAGGTGCGAAGCTTTGATAAAACAAGAATAACGGAGAACTCTCCTAACAAAGCGCATAAGCAATCTTTTCTCGGAGATGAGTCTGCGTCTCCAAAAGAAAAAATTGAAAAAGCTGAAAGCGATGTTTTAAATTTTGATAAAAATACGCTTTCTCTATATAAAAAAATCCCTGTTAATAAAGATTGCTCTGTTGAGGATTTAATAGATGAATCACATACGCTGCGTGACGTAATGCAATGCTTGCTTAAGCTTGAGATAGCAAAGTTTATCGTCATGCTCCCGGGCGACAGAGTGAAACGCAATTTAAAATAGAAAGGCAGCGGTTTTACCGCTTATAAATATATGGCAAATTTGGTAATAGTGGAGTCACCCGCTAAAGCGAACACTATAAAAGGATACCTTGGCTCAAACTACAAGGTTATAGCATCAAAGGGACACGTCAGGGACCTTCCCAAAAGCACACTTGGAATAGACGTTAAAAACGGTTTCGAACCGCATTACATCAATATACGCGGAAAAGGCGATATAATAAAGGAGCTTAAAAAGGAAGCTAAGTCCGCTAAAAAAATATTTCTCGCAACTGACCCGGACCGTGAGGGAGAAGCTATTTCTTGGCATATCGCTAATCAGCTTGGAATATCCGCGGATAAAGAGTGCAGAGTAACCTTTAACGAAATAACTAAAAACGCGGTAAAGGAAGCTATCAAAAATCCGCGCAGAATTAACGAGGATCTCGTAAACTCTCAGCAGGCGAGAAGAATTCTTGACCGTATAGTCGGATTTAGTCTCAGCGAGGTTCTTTGGAAAAAGGTTAAGAGCGGACTTTCCGGCGGAAGAGTTCAATCTGTTGCCACAAGAATCATAACAGAAAGAGAACATGAGATCCGCGCGTTCGTTCCTCAGGAATATTGGACAATAGAAGCAAGGCTTGATAGTTCGGAAGGCGATATTCTTTTAACACGTTTCTTCGGAAGCAAGAGCGCAAAAATTAAAATATCCAATGAAAAAGAAGCACTTGATATAGAAGAAAAATTAAAAAGCGGTAGGTTCACCGTTTTGTCGGTAAAACATTTTGAAAAACAAAAAATGCCGGCTCCGCCTTTTACGACATCTACTCTTCAACAGGAGGCTTCTAAAAAGCTTGGATTCCAAACACAGAAAATAATGAAGGTTGCTCAGGAGCTTTACGACGGCCTTAATCTCGGTGCTGAGTTTGGCGGCTTCCAGGGTCTTATCACGTATATGCGTACCGATTCTTTGAGAATTGCGCCCGAAGCTCAAAAGTCGGCAGAAGGCTTTATTAAAACAAACTACGGTGCTGAAAATCTTCCGTCTTCTCCTAGAATATATAAAAGCAGCTCTAATTCTCAGGATGCTCACGAAGCAATACGTCCGTCAAACGTTTATATTCAACCTAAAAGCATAAGAAAATTTCTGACATCCGATCAGTATAAGCTGTATAAATTGATTTGGGAGCGGTTTATCGCGAGCCAGATGGCAGCTGCGGTGTTTGATACCGTTTCTATAGAAATTGAAAATTCCGGATATATTTTCAAATCCGGCGGTTACGTTATAAAATCACGCGGATATATGAACGTATACGATAATACCGAGGAATCCGATGACGAAGAAAACGTAAATCTTATAAGATTACCCGACGTAAAGAAAAATCAGATACTTAATGCGAAAAAAATTACAAAGATGCAGCATTTTACCGAGGCTCCGCCAAGATATACAGAGGCATCTCTTATTAAATTTCTTGAGGAAAACGGAATCGGGCGCCCGTCAACTTACGCACCGATTATTTCTATAATTGTTGCTCGCGAGTATGTTAAGCGGGAAGGAAAATCCCTCGTCGCAACAGAGCTTGGCGAAATAACGACAAAGTTTATGAGCGAAAACTTTCCGGATATAGTCGACTATGAGTTTACCGCGTTCATGGAATCGCAGCTCGATTCAATTGAGAATAAGGAAAACACTATAAACGGTGTTCTTTCAGATTTTTATAAAAAATTTGAAAAAGACCTCAAAACAGCCTCATCATCCGATAAGTCATATGTAATAGCGCCCGAGATTGAGGAAAGCGATATAATCTGTGACAGATGCGGAGCTAAAATGGTATATAAAAACGGAAGATTCGGTAAATTCCTTGCGTGTCCGAGTTATCCCGCTTGTAAAAATACTAAGGCGGTGGATAAAAACGGAAAGATCGTTGAAGCTGTCCCACCTAAAAAGGAATACGCAGGATTTAAATGCGAGCTTTGCGGTGGTGAAATGCTTATAAGAAACGGAAAGTTTGGTTCATTCTACGCTTGTGAAAATTATCCGACGTGTAACTTTACTAAACAAAAAATATCGGTTATTGACGCTAAATGCCCGAAGTGTGACTCTAAGGTCTTAGCAAGACACGGAAGATCAAACTCGCTTTTCTTCAGCTGTGAAAAATATCCCGAATGCGATTTTTCATCATGGGATATGCCACTTACAGAAAAATGTCCCAAGTGCAACGAGATGCTTTATTACAAGAAAAGCAAAAAATCGGTTGTATGTAAGAAGCGTGGATGCGGTTATAGCCGTGAAGAAGATATGCCGGTGATTGAATAATGAGTGGAATATCAAGGGTTAAGGTTATCGGCGCAGGTCTTGCGGGGTGTGAAGCTGCATGGCAGGCGGCAAGGCTTGGCGCAGAAGTGGAATTATACGAGATGAAGCCCCAGAAGTTTTCTCCGGCTCATCATAATCCCGGATTTGCTGAGCTTGTTTGCTCAAATTCCTTCCGTTCAAATCAAACGAATAACGCGGTCGGTTTATTGAAAGCTGAGCTTTCAAAAATGGGGTCTCTGATTATGGAGGCGGCTTATGCCACGGAGGTTCCTGCGGGAAGCGCGCTTGCGGTCGACAGAGAAGAGTTCAGCAAATATATTACAGAAAAAATAAAGACAAATCCTAGTATCAAGGTGGTAGAGGAGGAAGTTCGTGAAATTGACGGCGGTTCTGTGACTGTTGTTGCTTCGGGGCCGTTGACAAGCGAATGCCTCGCCAAGTCAATTGCGGATATAACAGGTAATAGCGGACTTCATTTCTTTGATGCCGCGGCACCTATCGTCGATGCCTCTACAATAAACATGGATAAAGCCTTTTTCGCGTCAAGATATGGAAAGGGAAACAGCGAGGATTATCTCAACTGTCCTATGACCAAAGAGGAATATGACGCGTTTTACGAGGCTCTTACAAGTGCCGAAACTGCGGAGCTTAAGGAGTTCGATAAAGAATCTCAGGAAAATCTTACCGTGTTTGAAGGTTGTATGCCTGTTGAAGTAATGGCTTCAAGAGGTTACGATACCTTGAGATACGGTCCAATGAAGCCTGTAGGACTTCCCCTGCCAACAACGGGCGAAGATGCTTACGCAACAGTTCAGCTTCGCAAAGAAAACAGAGAAGCGACGATGTACAATATTGTAGGATTTCAGACTCACTTGACTTTCGGTGAGCAGAAACGCGTTTTTCGTATGATACCCGGACTTGAAAATGCGGAATTTTTTCGTTTTGGAGTTATGCACAGAAATACTTACTTAAATTCTCCGGGATTTCTTACCCCGTTTTATTCGGTGAGGGATAATCCAAAGCTTTTCTTCGCGGGACAGATGACGGGTGTTGAGGGTTATATCGAGTCTGCGTCATCGGGTTTTGTTGCGGGAGTAAATGCCGCAATGCTTGTACTTGAAAAATCCCCCGTTTTGTTTCCCAAAACGACTGAAATAGGCGCGCTTGCCCATTATGTAAGCGAGGGTGGGGTTAGCTCGTCGTTTCAGCCCATGAACGCAAACTTTGGAATTATAGCTCCGTTTGATAAAAAAATAAAAGGAGGAAAAAAGAACAGAAACGAGGCGTATGCCGAACGTTCTCTTTCTATAATTGAATCCGATTATAGCTTTTTAAAATAAAATATGAAAATTCTTATAGACGTAATGAGCGGAGATAACGCTCCGCTTGAAATGATAAAAGGCGCTGAAATGGCGGCTCGTGAATTCAGCGAGGATATCGCAATTATCGGAGATGAAAATGTGATATCCGATATCGCTGTAAAAAACGAAATAGATTTAACAGGTATTGAAATCTTAAACGCAACGTCGGTCATAAATATGGAAGACAAGCCGATGTGCGTTGTCCGCGAAAAAAAGGACTCGTCAATGAGTCTCGGCTTGAAAATGCTTTCCGAGGGAAAGGTTGACGCATTTGTAAGCGCGGGAAATACGGGAGCTCTTATTACCGGCGCAACGCTTATAGTAAGACGTATACCCGGAATTAACAGAGCCGCAATTGCAACCGTTCTTCCTCTTACAAATCCCGTTCTTTTAATGGATTCCGGCGCAAACCTTACCGTTACTTCTGATAATATATGTCAGTTCGCGTTTATGGGCGCGAAATATATGGAAAAAATATATGAAATTGACCGCCCGAGAGTGGGCCAGCTTAATAACGGAACCGAATATAACAAAGGAAATGAGCTTCAGGTGGAATCATATCAGGTGCTCAGCGAAAGCGGTCTTAATTTCGTCGGAAACGTTGAGTCCAAAGAAGTTCCTTTCGGCGTTTGCGACGTTCTTGTAACCGACGGATACACGGGAAATATCTTTCTCAAATCTGTTGAGGGAATGGGAAAGTTTATGATGAGCCTTCTCAAAGACGTGCTTTATACAAATATCGCAACAAAGGTTTCAGCACTTACGATGAAGGATAAGCTTCATGATATAAAGCATAGATTTGATACATCTGAGCATGGAGGAGCGCCGCTTCTCGGTATTTCTAAGCCTGTTATAAAAGCGCATGGCTCATCTGACGCTAAAGCAATCAAAAACGCTGTTCGTCAAGCTATTCATTTTGTTGAAACCGGAATAAACAATGATATAGTTCTTTTCGCAAAAGACTATGATGATAAAAAAATACTTGCCGATGCTGAAAAGCTTTATGGCATGAACTGAATTTGTAAGGAGGAGAAGTTTTGGCAATCGGTAAAGAATTTACAGAGCTTGAGAGAAAACTTAAATATAAGTTTTTTGACATAAATCTGCTTGAAGTAGCTTTGACTCACTCCTCCTATTCAAATGAAATGAGAAGCCATGGCGGGAGCTACAAATCAAATGAGCGCCTTGAGTTCCTTGGAGATGCGGTCCTTGAGATAGTTATTTCGGAATATCTTTACAAGAACTACAAAAATCGCACGGAAGGCATGCTCACAAAGATGCGGCAATATCTTGTATGTGAAAAAACGTTATCAAAAATTGCGGCAGAAATAGGACTTGGCGATTATATTAATCTTGGAAGAGGCGAGGAGCTGACTGATTGCAGAAAGAGACCGAAGGTTCTTGCCGATGCGCTTGAAGCAGTTTTAGCTGCAGTTTATCTTGACTCGGATTTCTCCTCCGGAGACTACAGACAAGTTGTTCTTGATTTGTTTGCCGATGAAATCGAAAAGGCATCTTCAATGCAAAAGGGGGATTATAAAACTCTCCTTCAGCAACTTGTTGAAAAAGACGGTAGCTCGATTCTTGAATATGAAATCCTTGAAGTCACAGGTCCGGAGCATGATAAAACGTTTAAGGTGATTGCAAAAATAAATAATAATACCGTTGGAACAGGGATATCGAAAAGTAAAAAAGACGCGGAAATGATAGCCGCGAAAATGGCTCTTGAGCTTTTCGGAGTTAATATATGAAAAAGCACGTGAATATTCCTGTGTTTATCCCGCACCTCGGATGTCCTAATCAATGCGTGTTTTGCAACCAACATACTATTTCCGGGACCAATGAGTTTGATCCGGAAAGTCTTACGGAGATTATTGAGTCCGCGCTTGAGACTATTGATGATAATGCCGAAGTTGAAATAGCCTTCTTTGGCGGGTCTTTTACCGGTATTGACAGGGAGCTTATGCTTAAGCTTCTAAAAACAGCTTATTCGTACGTAGCTTCCGGAAGAGTTAGCTCAATAAGATGCTCTACGAGACCGGATTATATAAATATAGAAATACTTGAGTGTTTACAAAAATACGGAGTTAAAATTATTGAGCTTGGTTTGCAGAGCGTAGATGAAGATGTGCTTTCTCTTACAAAGCGCGGGCATACGTTCGAAGATGAGCGAGAAGCGTGTGAACTTATTATCAAGCATGGTTTTACTCTTGTCGGTCAGATGATGATAGGTTTGCCCGGCTCAACTCTTGATTCGGAGCTTAAAACCGCGGATTTTATTATTAAATCCGGGGCAACGGGTGCGCGTATATATCCTACTGTGGTTTTCAGAGATACCGAGCTTGAAAAAATGACGGAAAAGAAGATATATACTCCACTCAGTATGGATGAAGCAATAAAGCGGACTGCTGCGGTTAAACAAAGGTTTATTGACAGCGGAATAGAAGTAATAAGAGTTGGCCTTTGCTCATCCGAAAATCTCACGAGTGACGAGACTTATTTTGGCGGTCCGAATCATCCCGCAATCGGAGAGCTCGTTGAAAATGAAATTTATTATAATATTATACGTAAAGAGATAATTAGCAGCGGATTTGTTCATAATAAAAAAGTTACTGTATTTGTTTCTCGCGGCTCGCTTTCTAAAGCGATAGGACAGAAAAAGAAGAATAAACTTCGTCTAATTAAAGATTTTTCGCTTGACGATGTTAAATTTTGCGAAGACGAAAAGCTTTTTGATTATGATGTATCCATTAAGATATAGGAAAGGTAAAAAAGATGTATTTAAAATCACTTGAACTACATGGCTTTAAATCATTTCCCAACAGAACGGTTCTTACGTTTGAGCGCGGAGCTACTGTAATAGTAGGTCCTAACGGAAGCGGTAAGTCAAATCTTTCCGACGCTATGCGTTGGGTTCTCGGTGAGCTGTCGAGCCGAAATATACGCGGAACAAAGATGGAAGACGTTATATTCGGCGGAACGGATGACAGACGCCCCATGGGATTTGCTGAAGTTTCGGTTACTTTTGATAATACAGATCCTGAAAACAGACTCGATTCCGAATTTGACGAGGTTACCGTTACTCGCCGTTATTTCCGTACGGGAGAAAGTGAATATCTTATTAACCGAGAGAAAAAGCGCTTGCGTGATATATATGAGCTCTTCATGAATACCGGTGTTGGCCGCGAGGGATATTCGATTATCGGTCAGGGTAAAATAGCCGAAATTATATCTAAGAAGAGTGACGAGCGCCGTCAGATTTTTGAAGAAGCGGCAGGTATTTCAAAATACCGCCACAGGAAAGAAGAGTCCGAGCGTAAATTAAAAGCAACGCAGGAGAACCTTGATCGAGTTAAGGATATACTTTTCGAGCTTGAGAGCCGCGTAGTTCCGCTTGAAAAGGAAGCTGAAAAGGCTCGTAAGGGTCTTGCTATATACGAAGAAAAGAAGCGCGCGGACGTTTCGCTCTGGCTATTCGATACGAAACAGATTATTGCTGATATCGAAGCTGCGGAAAATGCGTGGAAGCTCTCTCAGCATGAGCTTGAAATTATTGATCAGGTTATTTCCGACCTTGAAGCGCAGAGCAATAATTTGTATGAGAAAACTCAGTCGAACAGACTTATGTCAGAGCAGCTTATTACTAAGATAAGAGAAACTGACAACAAGCTTCACGAGCTTGACAGCGCGCTTCAGATGGCTGATTCGGAATTCAGACATTCAGCAGAGCTTATTAAGCATTGCAGAGACCGTATCGAAGAAATAGAGAGCAGTATGTCAACGCTTAATGTTAGCAAGCGTGACTATGACGATAAAAAATCGAATCTTGAAGAGACGCTCAAGAAGCTTCTTGAAGAAAGGCTTGAATTCCTTTCCGAGCAGCAGAAGCTGATTGCGGAAATTACCGCCGCAAAGCGTGAGCTCGAGGAAGCGCTTGACGAATTAACTGTTGAGGAAAATTCGGCGACCGATTTAAAAATCAGAATAGACGTCCTCAAAAATTCCAAGGTAAGTGATAACACAAAATCGACAGATATTGAAAAAGAAATAGAAAAATATGAGGCAGAAGGCAAAGAGTTAAAGCTTGAAGCGGATAATTGCGAGAAAAATGCGGCAGGCTTTAAGGCTCGTATTGCGGAAAAAGACGAAATAATCGCTTCGGCAAATGAAAAAATTGACTCGCTTTCCGAAAAGCGAAATGAAACGAACGAGGCTTTAAATTCTTTTACCGTCGAGCATGACACTATGGTTCAGCGCGCCGATATGCTTCAAAGAATGACTGATCATTTTGAGGGATATGCCGAAAGCATTAAATTCGTTATGCGAGAGTATAACGCCGGAAACATTAAGGGCTCGGGTGAAATTTACGGTCCGCTTTCTTCTCTTATAAGCGTTGATAAAAAATACATAACGGCAATAGAAACAGCGCTTGGCGCAAGTCTTCAGAATATTGTCGTTGATAATGAAGAAATGGCAAAGGCGGCGATTGGCGCTCTGAAGCGCGCTAATGCAGGAAGGGCAACCTTTTACCCGATAAGCGCAATCAGACCGATGAACGAAACGGATGAAATAAGGGAAGCGTCAAAAATGCCCGGATATATCGGACGCGCGGACACTCTTGTTGAATCTGAAAAAAAGTACCGTTCTATCGTTGAGTGGCTTCTTCTTCGTACTGTTGTATTTGATAATATAGATAACGCGTCGGATGCCGCAAAGAAGCTAAGATACAGAGTAAAGCTTGTAACTCTTGACGGACAGATTATAAACGCGGGCGGCGCGTTTACCGGCGGTAGCGCGAAGAAGGATAGCGGAATTCTCTCAAGACTTACGGAAATATCTACTCTCAGAGACCGCGCGGCAGAGCTTGCGGAGAAAATCAAAGTCTCAAAGCTTTCGCTCGAAAAAATAAACGGTGATATAAGGGATGCGCAGGACGTGCTTAAAAATGCTGAGGGCGAGAAGGAGCTTTTGCTTACGCTTTCGCGTACTCAGTTTGCTGCCCTTGATAATGCCAACGCTAAATACGCTGCAAACCGTAATATTCTTGAAAAGCTTAATTACGATTATAATAATCTTATCGGTCAGCAATCCTTTGCTGAAGAAGAAATTAAGCGCTTGAGTTCGGAATACGAAGCTAATCTTGAACGCATTGAAGCACTTAAAAAATTCAGAGCCGAAAAGAGCGCCGCGACCGGAGTTCTTGATGAAAAGAGCGATGAGTTCGGTCAGAAGGCAAACGAAGTCTTCATTAAGGTTGCGGAAACCAGAAAAGACGTTGAGAGCGTTCAACTTATGGTTGATAATATCAATGCCAGAATTCAAGATTTACAATCTGATAAAGACGCGCAGAACGCGAGAATTAATGAGTTAACCTCAAAACGAGATAATATTGATAATATCAAAGCCGAGAATAAGGCTGAATATTCATCTCTTGAAAAAGAGCTTGAACGGCTCAACGCTGAGAGACGTGAGGTTGAAAGCGGAAGCGATGAATTTGAGCGCGAGCTTGCTTCTATTAGAGAAAAAACTAAAGAGAAGAACGCAAGCCGTCAGACCTTCTACGAGGCAATGATAAAAAATGAGAACCGTTATAACCATTTAATTGAAAAGCAGGATAAACTCGGCTCGCAGCTTTGGGATGAATATGAAATAACCTACGAAGACGCGGTTGAGCTTGAATATCCTCCCGTAACTGACGAAAACAGGGAAGAAATTGCGGCAATACAAACCTCCTGCAGAGCGAAACTTCGCGCTCTTGGAAATTACAATCCCGGTGCAATAGAGGAATATGCCGAGGTGAAGACAAGATATGACGCTCTTAATACTCAGTTCGTGGATTTAACTAACTCGTATGATGAACTTACGGGTATAATCAATAGACTCGAGGATGAGATGCGCACAAGCTTTATCAGCGCTTTTGAGGCTATCAATAAGAATTTCGGAAAAACCTTCAAGGAGCTATTCGGCGGCGGAAACGCTGAGCTTTCACTAGTTGACCCTGAGGACGTTCTGACTACGGGTATTGAGATAAAGGCCGCGCCTCCCGGAAAAATTATAAAGAGCCTTTCGCTTCTTTCGGGCGGTGAGCAATCGTTCGTCGCTATCGCACTTCTGTTCGCGATACTAAAGGTTAATCCTACTCCTTTCTGTATACTTGACGAGATCGAGGCAGCGCTTGATGAGGTTAACGTCTTCAGATTTGGTGAATATATTAAAAAATTCGATGACGGAACGCAATTTATTCTTATTACTCACCGCAGAGGTACTATGGAAATAGGAGACAGACTTTACGGCGTAACTATGCCGCAGCGCGGTATATCGCAAGCTATAGAGCTTAACGTTAATGAAATTGAAGGAAAACAGAAGGAGCTTTTAGATGGGGTTCTTTGAGAAACTGAAAAACGGTCTTTTTAAGACTAAAAACGCGATTGTCGGTAAAATAGATAATTTATTCAAGAGCTTCAGAAAGGTCGACGAGGATCTTTTTGAAGAGCTAGAGGAGCTTCTTATTTCCGCTGATATCGGTGTGAATACAACCGAGGAAATACTTGATGAGCTCAAGGATAACGTTAAAGAAAATAAAATAAAAGAGCCCGAGGACGTAAAGAACGAGCTTCTCAGAATGCTTCGTGAACTAATCGGTGAGCATGAGCCTTTAAAGCTTGACACCAAACCTTCCGTCATTCTTGTAATAGGCGTTAACGGAGTCGGCAAAACAACCTCGATTGGTAAAATTTCTGCCGAGTTAAAATCACAGGGCAAAAAGGTCGTTGTCGCAGCCGCCGATACGTTCAGAGCGGCTGCCGCAGAGCAGCTTACCGTTTGGTGCGAAAGAGCGGGAGTTGATATCGTAAAGCAGGCGGCAGGAGCCGATCCCGCATCGGTTGTTTTCGATGCTATAAATTCGGCTAAAAGTAAACACGCCGACGTTTTGATTATTGATACCGCGGGAAGACTTCACAATAAGAAAAATCTTATGGATGAGCTTGCGAAAATAGACAGAGTTATAGGCAGAGAGCTTGCGGGCTGTTCAAAAGAAACGCTTCTTGTTCTCGATGCAACAACAGGGCAGAACGCCGTTTTGCAGGCGAAAGAGTTCAAAGGCGCGTCGGATATAACAGGTCTTATTCTTACGAAGCTTGACGGAACGGCTAAAGGCGGCATAATTTTGTCTGTGAAAAAGGAACTCGGAATACCCGTTAAGTTTATTGGTGTTGGTGAAAAGATCGACGATATGAAGCCATTTGATGCCGAGGAATTTGCATCAGCTCTTTTTGAAAAGGAATAAGTATGTTAAACAGTAAACAGCGTGCATATTTGCGTTCTCTCGCCGCAAATCTCGACACAATATTTCAAATAGGAAAAGCGGGAATTACAGATGAAATCTGCAACCAGATTTCGAATGCGCTTGAAGCGAGAGAGCTCATAAAGGCAAGAGTGCTTGATAACAGCGGTTATTCCGCGAAAGAGGCGGCAAACGTTATTGCCGAGGCTGTCGGTTGCGACGTCGTTTCCTGTGTCGGAACAAAATTCGTTTTATACAGAGAGTCAGAGAAGAAAAAGAGGATAGAGCTCTGATGCTTAAAAGGAAAATCGGAATTTACGGAGGAACCTTCAGTCCGCCTCACTGCGGGCACGTCGGAGCTGCCGAAAGCTTTTACAAAGCGATTAATCTTGATGAGCTTATTATAATGCCTACCTTTTTACCGCCTCATAAACATTGTGACACGGAAGTTTTGCCAAGTGACAGAATCGAAATGTGTAAGATTGCGTTCGGTCATATAGACAGAGCTGTCGTATCCGATCTCGAAATCAAACGGGGCGGCAAGAGCTATACCGCAATAACACTTAAAGAGCTTTCCTCTGATGATGTGGAACTTTATTTTTTGTGCGGAACCGATATGTTTATTACACTCGATAAGTGGTATTCGTTTGAAAAGATATTTGAGCTTGCTGTAATTTGCTATGTAAGACGTGAGGATGAATTCGATTTAGGAGAACTTATTAAATCAAAAAAAGAAGAGTATATTCAAAAATACAATGCGAGAATCATAGAAATATCTAGCGACGTAAGAGAAATTTCTTCGAGTGAAATCCGTAGCGGAATAAAAGACAAAAACGATTTATCCGATTATATTCCACAGAAAGTCTATGATTACATAACTGAAAAGGGGCTTTACAGATGACTTTCTCCGATAAAGATATAGAATTGCTGAGAAAAAATGTTGAAGCGAGACTTTCCCCGAACCGTTATTTGCACACGATGGGAGTTGTTAGCACAGCAGTAAAGTTAGCAGAGTTATGTCTCCCCGAATTCATAATGGATGCTGAGGCAGCCGCCCTTCTTCACGATATTTCTAAGGAATATCCTATTGAAATGCAATATGAGCTAATTAAAGAATTTGAAATAAACGTTGACGGAGAGGATCTTGAAAGTCCTGCAGTACTTCATTCGTTCACCGCTCCTGCTGTGATCAGACGTGATTTTCCTATCTTTTCAACTCCGGAAATACTAAGCGCAGTGTATAATCATACTATAGGTTCTCCCGATATGACGGTTTTTGATGAAATAATTTTTTTGGCTGATTATATTGAAGAGGGCAGAAAATACGATTCCTGCGCTTCGGTTCGAAATTACGTCTTTGATAATATGAACAAAGACGAATTTGAATCAAACGTAAGAATTTTACATCAAGCTTGTATAAAAGCCATAGATTATACTTTGGAAAATCTTTCGGTCAAAAATAAACCGATAAATAAGAAAAACATATTGACAAGAAATGCTTTATTGAGTAAAATATAACACAGTAAAATTACTATTTCATACAAATAATAGATTATAAAGATTTGTTTTTTACGGAGATTTGTATGAAAAATATTTTTAAAACGCTTGTAATTACGCTTCTTGTCGGAAGTGTTTCATTGCCGACTGTTAAGAAAGTTGCGGATATTACAGAAGAGGCGGTAAAAACCGAATACGCTTACCTTATAGCAGGTCTTGACGATGCGGCGCAAAATACAGACGTTCTTGCACTCGTTTCATACAATTCTTATGATAATTCGGCATCTGTAATTCAGATTCCGCGTGATACTTATATTAATTTTGATAAAATGCAGGGAAAAATTAATCACCTGTACGCTTCATATAGAAACGACGGATTATCTCAAGATCAATCTATGGAAAAAACAGTTGAATTTCTTGAACTTAATCTGGGAATCAAGCTTGACGGATATGCCGCTGTGACAACCGAGGTTTTTAGAGACGCAATAGATTCTATTGGTGGCGTTACGGTAGTTATGCCGGAAGATTTTGTTTACGTTGACCCAAAAGGAAATAATTCATTCGTTTTGACAAAGGGAGAAAATCTTATCGACGGAAAGAAGGCGGAAATTTTTGTCCGTCATCGGAAGGGCTATTCGCTTGGAGATCTTGGAAGACTTGATGCTCAGAAAATATTTCTTAATGGTTTATATAATACAGCAGTAAAAAAAATAGGACTTTTAGATTTTATTAAATGCGTCAGCAGAGTAAAAGACGGTATAATAACCGATTTTTCAATAAGCGATCTTTTAATTATGGTTTTAAAGCACTCGTCAAAATTTAAAGACGTCGAATTATCGTATATTACTTTTCCCGGAAAATCCGTGCGCGCGTCAAACGGTAAATGGTATTATATATTAAACAAGAATGCATGTGAAATAGTATTATCGTCTAAGCTTCATAGCTTCAAAGGCGGCTTTGATATAAACGGCTATTTCGTTGATAAAGCTAATTCCGACTTTATAAAAATTTACAATAGCTATGCTATCGGATATGAGGAATATGACGCAGAGGAGCTTGTGAATATTCATATCGTAAAAGATTAGAGCAGCCATAGCGAAAGGATATAAAAAGATGGAAAATCAAAAAAATGATATTTTATCCAAGGCAGAGTCTGATGTTCTTGCGCGAGCAATAGCATACGTTCTGCTTGAGAAGAAGGCTTTGGACGTCAGAATATATAACGTTTCAGAGGATAGTTCAGTCACGAATTTCTACGTAAACGCAACCGGAAGGTCTTTTACTAACGTAGGCGCTCTTGCTGATGAGGTAACATATAAAATAGGACTTTCGGGCAGAGATGAATTAAGAGTTGAAGGCAGGTCGGCAAACTCCTGGCTGCTTATAGATTACGGTGACGTTATCGTTAATATATTTGACAGGGAGTCAAGAGAGTTTTATAACTTTGACCGACTTCTTCCCGAAGACAGCAGGGTAGACGTCTCGGACATAATTGATGAGTTAGACAAAAAATATGATATAAATAATAAAAAGGAAAACTGAAATGATTTACGACTACAAAAGAATCGAAGAAAAATGGCAAAAGGTGTGGGATGAAAAAAGACCCTTTGCTGCAAAGCAGGATTACAGTCTTCCCAAATACTTTGCTCTAGTTGAATTTCCTTATCCATCGGGACAGGGACTTCACGTAGGGCATCCGCGTCCTTACACTGCGCTTGACATTGTGTCACGTAAGAAAAGAATGCAGGGATATAACGTTCTTTTTCCTATGGGATGGGATGCGTTTGGTCTGCCTACCGAAAATTTTGCGATAAAGAATAAGATTCATCCTAAGCTCGTAACCGAGAAAAACGTTGCGCGATTTAAAGGACAGCTTAAAGCGCTTGGACTCTCGTTCGATTGGGAAAGGGAAATAAATACTACTGACCCGAATTACTACAAATGGACACAGTGGATATTCCTCCAGCTTTTCAAAAAAGGACTTGCATACAAAAAGGAGATGGCAGTCAATTTCTGTACTTCCTGTAAGGTTGTTCTTGCAAATGAGGAGGTTGTCAACGGAGTATGCGAAAGATGCAGCTCAGAGGTTATCCGCAAGGTTAAAAGTCAGTGGATGCTTAAAATAACCGAGTATGCGGACAGACTTATTTCTGATCTTGACGGTCTTGATTACATAGACAGAGTCAAGACACAGCAGATAAATTGGATTGGAAAATCAAAGGGCGCTGAAATCGATTTTGAAACCACCGCCGGCGATAAATTAAAGGTTTATACGACGAGATGCGACACTCTCTTCGGAGCAACTTATATGGTTATTGCTCCCGAGCATGAGTATGTTGAAAAATGGAAGTCAATTCTTTCAAATTATGAAGAAATAGACGCGTATAAAAAAGAGGCGGCTAAGAAATCAGACTTTGAAAGAACAGAGCTTGTTAAGAACAAAACCGGAGTTGAGCTTAAGGGCGTTAAAGCGATAAACCCCGCGAACGGCAAGGAAATTCCGATATTTATTTCTGATTACGTTCTCGCGGGATACGGAACGGGAGCTATTATGGCAGTTCCCGCGCACGATGAGCGTGACTGGGATTTTGCTAAAAAATTTAGACTTCCTATTATTGAGGTAGTAGCAGGCGGAAACGTTGAAGAAGCAGCATTCACCGACGTTGCCACAGGAAAGCTTGTAAATTCAGGATTCTTAAACGAACTTGAGGTTGCTGATGCTAAAGCCGCTATGGTGAAATTCCTTGAAGAGAAGGGAATTGGCGAAGAAAAGGTTAACTTCAAGCTTCGCGACTGGGTATTCTCCCGACAGAGATATTGGGGCGAGCCTATTCCTCTTGTTAACTGCGAGAAGTGCGGATGGGTTGCTATTCCCGAATCAGAGCTTCCCGTAGAGCTTCCCGAGGTTGAATCGTATGAGCCGACAGCTAACGGAGAATCTCCGCTTTCTTTGATGGATGAGTGGGTAAATTGCAAGTGCCCTCAGTGCGGAGGCGCGGCAAAGAGAGAGACAGATACAATGCCTCAATGGGCAGGCTCTTCATGGTATTTCCTCAGATATTGCGATCCCGATAATAATAACGCTCTTGCTTCTCCCGAGGCTCTTAAATATTGGATGCCTGTTGACTGGTATAACGGAGGAATGGAGCATACTACACTTCATTTGCTTTATTCACGTTTCTGGTCCAAGTTCCTCTACGATATTGATACAGTTCCTTGTAAAGAACCCTATCTCAAGAGAACAAGCCACGGTATGATTCTTGGTGAAAACGGTGAAAAAATGTCCAAGTCAAGAGGAAACGTAGTTAACCCCGATGATATTATCAGAGACTACGGCGCTGATACTATGCGTCTTTATGAAATGTTCATCGGTGACTTCGAGCAGGCGGCTCCATGGAATACTCAGTCGATAAAGGGCTGCAAACGCTTCCTTGAGCGAGTATATAATCTTCTTGATATCGTTTCGGGCGATGGTGTGACTCCAGAGCTTGAGAAGCATTTCCATAAGCTTATTAAGAAGGTTACGTCGGATATAGACTCAATGAAGTTCAATACTGCAATAGCGGCTATGATGGGCGTAATCAATACCATTTACGAGGTAGGAAAGATAACGAAGGACGAGCTTTCGGTTTTTGCTATGCTCCTCTCTCCGTTCGCTCCGCATCTTGCAGAGGAAATTTATTCAAGTCTTGGAAATGCCGAGCTTGTATCACTTGCGAAGTGGCCGGAATATGACGAGAGCAAAACAAGTGATGATACAATAGAAATGCCCATACAGGTGAACGGAAAAGTAAAATCGCTTGTTATGATTGCAAAGGATGCAGCAAAAGATGACGTTCTTAAAACTGCTTATGCTGACGATAAGGTTAAGGCTGCTATCGAAGGCAAGACGGTTATAAAAGAAATAGTTGTTCCGGGCAAAATAATTAATATAGTTGTAAAATAATGTCAAAAAAGCGGTGCATAAATTTAATGCACCGCTTTTTTATAAAAAAACTTTAAAAACTTTCAAAAAAACTATTGACAAATCAATTTGTTTGTGGTAAGATATAAAGGCTGTTGAAAATAGTATGCGAGTGTAGTTCAATGGTAGAATTCCAGCCTTCCAAGCTGGTCGCGTGGGTTCGATTCCCATCACTCGCTCCAATTGCGCCCATAGCTCAGTGGATAGAGTGCCCGGCTACGAACCGGTAGGTCGAAGGTTCGAATCCTCCTGGGCGCGCCACTAAAAAATACCGATGCAGAAGCGTCGGTATTTTTTTTGCTCTTGACTTTGCATTATAATTTTGATAAAATATAGCACGGAGGTATAAAAATGAAATTTACGTTTGTGCCGGAATACAGATTTGAAACCTTTGATATGGCAAGTGCCGAATTCCTTTCCGGAATCGGAGTCAAAGGTATTATACTTGATATAGACAACACTCTTGAACCTTACGAAAACGCTGACCCGGGTGAGCACGTTATCCTGTGGCTTGAGTCTCTTGAAAAACGTGGAATTAAAGCGTCTATCGTTTCAAATAACGGAAGGGAAAGAGTAGAGCGGTTTAACAAAAATCTTTCGCTTTTTGCGTGCTACAAGGCAAAAAAACCGTTCAAGAAGAATCTTCTTCGCGCTATGCAGGCTATGGATACCGAGCCGTCGTCAACCGTACTTATGGGCGACCAGGTTTTTACTGACGTCTGGGCAGCGCATAACACTGGCATCAGAGCTATTCTTGTTCCGCCTATTAAGGATAAGCGGGATATATTCACAAGATTTAAAAGACTTCTTGAAAAGCCTATTCTAAAAAAATATGAAAGGAAAAACAAAAAATGAAAGCATATTTTGGTCCCGGCGGTAACAGTGAGGCATTTAAGCGCGCGGGCGGAAAGTCCTCGCTTGATGCACCGAGATGGCTTAGGAGCATAGGACTTGACGCATATGAATACGAAGCCGGCAACGGTATTGCATCGTCACCGCAAATGCTTTCCGCCATAGGTAAAGAGGCGAAGATGAATGAAATTAAGATGTCATTCCATACGCCATACTTTATTTCGCTTTCGGGAGTTGAAGAAGAAAAAAGGCTTAAAAGCATAAAGTATATCGCTGACAGTCTTGACGCGGCAAAGCTGCTTGGCGCTAACGTTATCGTAGTGCATACGGGTTCAGCCGCTAAAATATCGAGGGATGAAGCAATGCGTCTCGCGGCGGATACGCTTGTAAAAACTCTCGCAAGCGTTGATACCTACGGTATAAAAATCGGACTTGAAACGATGGGCAAATTAAATCAGCTCGGAACTCTTGATGAAGTGCTTGAATTATGCAGAATAGATTCCGCGTTTGTTCCTGTTGTCGACTTTGGTCATATGAATGCGCGCGAGTGCGGCGGAGTTTTTAAAACGTCTGATGACTATCTTCGAGTTTTTGACAGAATTGACAGAGCCTTGGGGGCTGATGTCGCATTAAATCTGCACAGTCATTTTTCGAAAATAGAATGGACAGCCTCCGGTGAAAAAAAGCATCTGACCTTTGAAGATAAAGTTTACGGACCGGAGTTCGAACCGCTTATCGAGGCGATTGTTAATAACTCTCTTTACCCAACTATAATAAGCGAATCCGCGGGAACTCAATCGGATGACTCTTTTGCTATGAAAAAGTATTACGAGGAGCTTAAAAAATGACAAAGCTTGAAAAATTAAGAAATATGCTCAGCGAAAAAGGAATTGACTCGGTTATTATTCTTGACGAGCTTAATCAGCGATATCTTTCTGATTTTGCTTTTACAGATGGACTCTTGCTCATAACCAAGAATCATGCTGAGCTGATTACCGATTTCCGTTATTTTGAAATGGCAGAAAAGCAAGCGGATAAAGCTTATAACGTTGTTATGCCGGAAAAAAGGGATGAATATATCTCGGGCATTTTAGAAAACGATTCTTGCAAAACAATCGGATTTGAGGGGGCATCGGTATCTTACAATACGTATCTTAATCATAAAGAAAAGTTTAGCAAACTTGAATTTGTAAATATTGAAGATATGGTCGAGGAGCTACGTAAGATAAAATCTCCGGAAGAAATAAAAATTATCCAAAAGGCGCAGGATATCACCGATATTTCGTTTTCTCACATCCTTAAGGTATTAACTCCAAATATGACAGAAATAGAGGTTGCGGCTGAGCTTGAATACGTAATGAGAAGAAACGGAGCCGATTCTTGCGCTTTTGATACTATAGCTGTATCAGGTGATTCATCGGCGCTCCCGCACGGAACACCGAGAAACGTGAAGCTGAAAAAAGGTTTTTTGACTATGGATTACGGAGCAAAGTATAAAGGATATTGCTCCGATATGACAAGGACTGTCGTTATCGGTAAAGCGGATGAGGAAATGAAGAAGCTATATAACACAGTACTAAAAGCTCAGCTTTCGGCGATTGAATATTTGCGCGAAGGCGTTGACATGGGTGATGCCGATAAAATAGCTCGCGATATAATCGATTCACATGAAGAATACAAAGGAAGCTTCGGGCATTCTCTCGGCCATTCAATCGGTCTTTATATCCATGAAAGTCCCGGACTTTCCAAGAGATACTTCGGTAACAAAGTCAGGGCCGGTGAAATTTACAGCGTTGAACCCGGGATATATCTCTACGGAAAATACGGCTGCAGGATTGAAGATATTGTCGCTATTGAGAAGGACGGTATATATAATTTTACTCATTCTACCAAAGAACTTATCGAAATAATGTAAAAAACATAAAATTTTTTTAAAAATATTGCTATAACCTATTGAAAAAAAGACAAAATTATAGTACAATAAGATAGAATGCTTTTGAGTGATGCATTTTTGACGGCTTGCATCCGTAATTTCAACATATCGTCAAGAAAAGGAATAATGTAATGTTAACAGCAGGTGATTTTAAAAACGGTGTTACCTTTGAGATGGAAGGTAAGGTATATCAGGTAATTGAGTTCCAGCACGTAAAACCCGGTAAGGGCGCTGCGTTCGTAAGAACAAAGTATAAGGATGTAATGACCGGAACGATTCGTGAACAGTCCTTTAACCCCACGGCTAAATTTGAAAATGCCGTAATTGAGAGAAAAGATTTGCAGTATTCTTACGATGACGGTGATCTTTATCACTTTATGGATACTGAAACTTGGGAGGAGACTTTAATTTCACACGATACAGTCGGTGAGAACTTCAAGTTCGTTAAAGAGGAAATGATGTGCAAAATCGTTTCCTTTAAGGGAAAGGTTTTCTCTGTAGAGCCTCCCACATTTGTTGAGCTTGCGGTTACAGAGACCGAGCCCGGCGTTCGCGGTGATACGGCTACTAACGTTACAAAGCCCGCAACTCTTGAAACCGGCGCA
>JAZQKG010000076.1:0-2755 GCA_045542035.1 Eubacteriales bacterium
AGGGCCAAGCGGTCTTAGGAAGACAATGTCATAAATCAACTCCTTGGCTCACAGAACGACATGGCTACGATCCGACTTGTTCTTGACGTTCCGTACATATCCACGCTTCCTAAAGCAACGCAGAATGATATCATAGAATCTATGTGGTACTCACTTAACACTATTGATAGTGATAACCAAAAGGACCGTTTTATCAATTTATACTGTAACAGCATCTTACGGGACCTTTGGCAAGAATCAAAGAGCTTTGCGGAGCTTTCTACCGATGAGATAAGGGAGATTGAACAAAAGCTATACAAAACAGTTCGTAATATTGTTAAGATTGGCGGTTCTCCCTCGTATCTTTCTAAAGTAGAAGCGCAGTATGCGAAAACAGAGGCTGGACGCTGGCGCAAAAAGTTTCTGGAAGATGAGGAATGGAATAAGATAAATACAGATAAATACGACAGTTTTGGGATAAAGCAAAGAATAGAAAAAGCCTTGAAAACACTACATTTTATAGCATTTTCAAGGCTTTTTGGTTTGGCGGAGAGAAAGGGATTCGAACCCTTGAAACCGTATTAGGGTTTACACGATTTCCAGTCGTGCGCCTTAGACCAACTCGGCCATCTCTCCACGCGACCTCTACATTATAGCAGAAGTAAATGAAAATGTCAAGACATTTTTTAATCTTTTATAATATTTTTTGTTTTTATCACTTGACAAATACGTATTATTTTCATATAATAATAATATCTGTTTTATTTTAGGAGATTTAAAATGAGTTTAAAGGTTTTAAAATTTGGCGGTTCTTCTCTTGCTGATGCTGTTCATTTCCGCGCTGTTGCCGATATTATAAAGGCAGAGCCCGACAGAAGATACGTTGTTGCATCTGCACCCGGAAAAAGAATGAACGGTGATGCCAAAGTTACCGATCTTTTGTATAAGTGCTATGAGCTTGTTACAAATGAAGAGGATATTACCGAAGTATTTGATGAAATAAAGTCCAGATATAATGATATAATTCGTGATCTTGGAATTGAGCTTGATCTTACGGAAGCTTTTGAAAAGATTCGTATGTCTCTTCTTCATAGCTCGGGACGTGATTATATTGCGTCTCGCGGGGAATATTTAAATGCTATGATTCTTGCAAAGTTTCTTAACTTTGATTTTATTGATGCTAAAAAGGTTATTTTCTTTAAAGAAGACGGAAGCTTCGATTCAGAGAAGACAAACGACGTTCTTCGTGAATATCTTTTAAAGCATGAATATGCCGTTATCCCGGGATTCTACGGTTCTATGCCTAACGGTACTGTAAAAACGTTTTCTCGCGGCGGTTCGGATATAACAGGTTCAATAGTTGCAAGAGCAGCATCTGCCACTTTATATGAAAACTGGACAGACGTATCAGGATTCCTTATGGCTGATCCGAGGTGCATAGACAATCCCAAGCCTATCGATAAGATTACATATAAGGAGCTTCGTGAGCTTTCTTATATGGGCGCAACGGTTTTGCATGAGGATGCTATATTTCCGGTTAGATACTCTAAAATTCCGATTAATATCAGAAACACAAACCGTCCTGACGACAAGGGAACGTTCATAGTTCCTCAGACTGATGAAATTAGTGAAGATGTTATTACCGGAATTGCCGGAAGAACCGGATTTTCTACCATAACTATAGAAAAAGATATGATGAATGCGGAGCTTGGTTTTGGACGCCGTGTTCTTCAGGCTATTGAAGAAAACGGAATTTCATTTGAACATTTTCCGTCGGGAATTGACACAATGTCTGTCGTTGTTTCCTCCAAGGAGCTTCATGAAAAACGCGCTGACGTTATGGCTGATATATGCAAGGCTGTAGACCCTGAAAATATTTTCGTTGAGGAAAACCTTGCTCTTATCGCTGTCGTTGGTCGCGGTATGGTAAAAGCGAAGGGAACTGCTGCCCGTATTTTCACAGCTCTTGCTAACGCAGGCGTTAATATAAGAATGATTGACCAGGGTTCGTGTGAGCTTAATATAATAGTTGGTGTAGATTCAAATGATTATATAACTGCCCTGAGAGCAATTTATAATGAATTTGTAAAATAAGTAATATAAAAATGACTTGGTGAATTGCCAAGTCATTTTTGTTTTTTTACTTAAGATTTGAAAGAATACCTTCAACCCAAGTTTTTACTGTTGCCATTTCTTCGGCAGAAACGCTCTTTATAAATTTGAAGGGAAGACCGCCCTTAATATAAAGGATATTATCATCCATAACGTTAGAATCGTTGGTTTTTGCCATTTCAACTATCTTTGCAGCGTTTTCGGGAGTTCCGTCGATTATAAACGCGATATTAGCGCTTACGCTCTTCTTTATTGAACGCATAAATCTTCCGAAATCATCAGGCATTGAAGATTTTGCGCTTGCAACGATAACGATAAGTCTTTCACCGTCGCAGGGATATGCAGGCATAATAGTATCTGTGGCTTTATCAGCACTGATAAGTTTTGTAACTTCATCTGCTATTGCAAGAAGCTTACCTTTGGTTGTGCGTGTAAGAACGCGCATTCTCATATTAAATATCCTCCAAAAATGTTTTTATGTCATTATACCATAGATTAATGATAATTGCAATATTAAATTGTAAATAAATATAAATTATGGGATTTAAAGGATTAAATTACAGAGCAGGGAATATTTAACAAAATTTAATTAAATTCTAACTCTCGCCGGATATAAAGGTGCAGGGAGCATGGTCAGTACATAGATATGCAATTATACAAAATG
>JAZQKG010000077.1:0-4336 GCA_045542035.1 Eubacteriales bacterium
CTTTGATTCGATTTGTTTGGCGACAATCGGAGTTTGCGTTTTTTGTGCGTTGGCTCCGGTCAGCGCACTTTTTGATTTAAAGCCAAAAAAGAAGTCGGATCGTAGCCATGTCGTTCTGTGAGCCAAGGAGTTGATTTATGACATTGTCTTCCTAAGACCGCTTGGCCTCCGACTTCTTTGATTCGATTTGTTTGGCGACAATCGGAGTTTGCGTTTTTTGTGCGTTGGCTCCGGTCAGCGCACTTTTTGATTTAAAGCCAAAAAAGAATCGAGACATTTTATGAGCAACAAAAAATACGATGAAGAAATCTGGAAATACTTTTGGCAGGATACCGACAATCAAGACGGAAAATACTATGAGGCGGTTCCGCCCTACAGAAAAGAGGACCACCCCGTTTATGACAGCGAGATAATAAGCCTTTCTGTGAGAAAGAATAGAGCAACCCTTTATCTAAGAGCTCATTATGACGAAATAAAGGACATTGAGCCGTGCATGGTCGCATTCCAAAAGCTCATAGACCAATCCGCGCGCGAAATATCCTGCTTTTCGGAGCGCAAGCCGCTGCCTGTCGTGCCCGAGGAAGTAAAACAAGGAATCATTGACGCAATCGACCTTGAAATAGGAATCCAAGGCTTGAAAAAAATAGAAAGCTACAAAAATGACGCGTATTTCATAGTCAAAAAAATATACGATGATAAAGGCTTAATAATATAATTATTTTTAAAAAACACGCAGCAGTTCAGCTTTTTGGGAACCGTTGCGCATTTTTTATTATCGGACACCGCGTTTTTCGATATTAATTTTAGTAGGACGGTAAACGTTGCTGCGATTATTACATGATAAATATATATTCCGAAATACAGATAAGTCATAGGATTATACACTGTAAAAACGTGTTATGTAATAGGTTGTTTAAATCTGCGCTCTCTAAATATTTATATAAATACAAATATAAATATAAATATAAATATAAATATAAATAAATACAAATACTAATACAGATGTTTTCTCTAATGCGTATACGAATTAGGATTCAGACAAAAAAGAGACAGAAAGAATTGTCAAAAAAAGAGAATATCTTAAGTTCCAAAACTGAGTTGCCCTCTGAATTTGTTGGGCCGGGAAAACATCTTGCAAAGCCTGAAGTTGTGTGATATAATATACGCGTTAGATAAAAGGAGACCTAAAGGAGATTTCAATGAAGATACTTATAATCAGGCACGGTGATCCGAATTACGAGATAGACGGACTTACCGAAAAGGGAAAAATTGAAGCCGAGCTTCTTTCAAAAAGGCTTATAAAAGAAAATTTCGCGAAAATATATTGCTCCCCTCTCGGCAGAGCGCGTCTCACCGCAAAGCCTACGCTTGACAAGCTCGGAGCGGAAGCCGAAATCTGCGATTGGCTTGAAGAGTTTACAGCACCGGTTAAGCTCCCCTATCTTGATAAGCCCAACTGCCCGTGGGACCTTCTCCCCGCCTTCGCGAACGCGCAGGAAGGACTTTACCTCCCTGACGGGTGGATGAACGCAGAGCATATAAAAAACTCGAACGCATACCAAAGATATAAAGAGGTATGCGAGAACCTCGATAAAACGCTCGAGAAGCACGGTTACAGACGTCATGGGTACATTTACGAGGCTATAAGGCCAAATCACGATACAGTGGCCTTTTTCTGCCACTACGGTGTCACCTGCGTTTTGCTCTCTCACCTTATGAACTGCTCTCCTTACTCACTCTGGCAGCATATCTGCACCGCCCCAACGGCAGTAACCACGATTTATACCGAAGAGCGTGAGACGGTTGTTGCGCACTTCAGAGCCGCATCAATCGGAGATATATCCCACCTCTACGCAGCGGGCGAGGAGCCTTCGTTTGCCGCAAGATTCTGCGAATGCTACACAGACGACACAAGACACTATTAAAATTTTTATTATGAAAACGACCCCGCTCGTTACTGAGCGGAGTCGTTCTTTGTTTCGTTTAAAATTATCTGTTAAGTATAAGCTTTGTGAGCTCAACGGGATCAACAATTTTGCCGTCCTTATAAACGCGCATATTACCCGAAGCGATTTCGTCGATAAGGATAACCTCACCGTTATTGTAACCAAACTCAAACTTGATATCCCAAAGGTCAAGTCCGATAGTCTTAAGGTCGTCTGCTACAACCTTAGTAATCTTAAGAGTCTGCTCCTTCATGCTTTCAAACATTTCGGGACTCATTACTCCGAGAGCCGCAAGACCCTCGCCTGTTACGAGGGGATCGCCCTTCTCGTCATTTTTGAATGTGCACTCAACGTAGCCACCCTCAAGAACCGTTCCGTCAGCGATATACTCACCGTATCTGCGGATAAAGCTTCCGGTAGCTACAAGACGGCAGATAACCTCAAGTCCGTGACCGAATACCTTGCCGGGAAGAACCTCCATTGTAGCCTCGTCAACGTTTGCGCTTACGTAGTGAGTCTTAACGCCCGCCTTCTTGAGAAGCTCAAAATAGTAAACCGATGTCTGAAGATTAGCCTTTCCGATACCCTCGATAGTAAGACCGACCGAGTTTTCACCGGGATCAAACACTCCGTCCTTGCCGGTGCAATCATCCTTGAACTTGAGCATCACGTTACCGTTTTCAAGAGAATAAACGTCTTTGGTTTTTCCTTCGTAGATCTTCTTCATTTTAAAAACTCCTTATTTTCGCTTAAAGCGATAAAATTTATTAACGGTAATATTTTATCATAAAAATCTCGGTTTGTATAGCGGTTTTGTAAAAAAAATTGCAAAAAATTTTCAAAAATTATAAATTTCGTCGATTTATTTAAATTTTATTTTTGTGAAGTTTTATTTTTTGTATATATTTTTTGAAGTCAGAAACGAAGTTTTTCCTATCAACCGCGCTGCAGACGCAAAACGCGGCAGCGGTTATAAACAGATAAACGGGAATCGCGTACCAAAGAATCGGCAGGCATCTTCCGCTGCTCCCCCCCAACCATACGTTCGGTGAGAAAATCTTCGCTATATCTTTAACGAACGAGAAATTATCAGGCGGACCGAACGCCCAAACCGGATTCGCGAGGTAAAGCGCGTCAAGCGGCGGCATATTTTCAAGACCGGGATATATTCCGATAACGATACACAAAAAATCGTTAAACGTTATAATGCCTAAAAACAAAATAAAGCAAAGCCCTATTTTATAAAAGCACCTGTATGACGGCTTGTGAAGTCCTAAAAGAAGGGGCAAGAGCGACGTCGAGAAAAGAAGCGCGTGGCATATAAACGAGCGCACAGCCTCGGGATTCAGAGCGTCAGCGCCGATATGCCAATACGGAATAACGATGGCAATAATTCCCGCGACGCTTCCGGCATAAAATACGAAATCCCGCAATGTACGGAATTTAAAAATCAACGCTATAGGTGAAATCAGAATAAGCGCCGCGCACATATTGTACGCCGTATTGAATGCCGAAAAGCCAAGTCCTGCGTATTGCGGATATATAAAAGATTTGAGTAGATGCTGACTAACATTTATAAGCATCATACCAAGTATGACGTATTTCTGCATTTTCTGCGATTTCCCACGAAGAATTATATAAATAGCCGCGCAGAAAACCAGCGCCGCAGCAATATAGATAAAGTACGCCGCCGAACCGTAATATATTTTCATCTGCTTTTTCTCCTATTACTATATATCTTATTCTACCACAGCCGAGCTTCGTTTACAATAGAAATGCGAACAATGTATAATTTTTCCTCATATTAGTATAATATTCTTGCACTCAAAATATGAACAAATTGTAAATAATTTTATTTGGAGATATTTTTCTTATGAAAGTATGGAAATATTTGCGATTTTATGATATAATGACTGGTGCAAATCGCGTGGAAAACGCCTTTTTCGTTATGCCTATTCGCGATTTCGTCAAAAATTTGTAAAAAAATAATTTTTTATATTTGGAGGAAAACCAAAATGAGCAAGAAGTATTGCTATCTCTTCTCTGAGGGTAACGCAAACATGCGTGAGATCCTCGGCGGTAAGGGAGCTAACCTCGCTGAGATGACCAACATCGGTCTTCCCGTTCCCCAGGGCTTCACTATTTCTACCGAAGCCTGCACACAGTACTATGAGGACGGCAGACAGATCAATGCCGAAATCATGGCTGAAATCATGGAGTACATTACTAAGATGGAGGGCGTTACCGGTAAGAAGTTCGGTGACCTTGAAAACCCCCTTCTCGTTTCCGTTCGTTCGGGCGCAAGAGCTTCGATGCCCGGTATGATGGACACTATTCTTAACCTTGGTCTTAACAAGTCGGAGGCCAAGCGGTCTTAGGAAGACAATGTC
>JAZQKG010000078.1:0-3776 GCA_045542035.1 Eubacteriales bacterium
GACTTAACGCTCTCCCTCATATATTGGGGAGAGCGTTGCTTAATATTATATAAAAAAGAGGTGTTAATATGAATATTAACGAAAAAGCAGCATATCTGAAGGGATGTTTTGATTTTTCCGATTTGAATAAGGATTCCAAGGAAATTAAGATTATGGAAGAAATGCTTGACCTTATGTCAAAGATGGCTAAGAAAATTTCGGAGCTTGAAGCTGATAATGCTGAGCTTCGTGAATATATCGAAGAAATCGATGAGGACCTTGGCGCAGTTGAGGAAGAGCTTTATATGACTGATGAATCCGATGATTACGACGATCTTAACGATGAAGAAGATTACGAAGAGGACGATTCGGAGTATTATGAGCTTGAGTGCCCGAATTGCGGAGAGACCGTTTGCTTTGATGATTCTCTTGATCCCAATTCTCTCGTATGTCCCGCATGCGGAGAAAAGGTAGGAGAAGTTGAAATTTGCGACGGTGATTGCGATGATTGTGACAGTAAGGACTGTGAGTAATTTCTGATAAAATGGGGCAAAGCGCCCCATTTTATATATTTTTGCTGTGTCTCTTAAAATTTCTGTTGACAAATTGAATCAATTATTATAAATACATAATGAGACGAGGCTTTTTTTGTTTTGTAAAATCAGAAAGGGAATAATAAAATGAAGAAAACCAGAATTGAAACTAAATGCGTACAGGGCGGATATACTCCGGGTAACGGAGAACCGCGTCAAATTCCGATTGTTCAAAGCACGACTTTTAAATATTCAACAAGTGAAGATATGGGAAAGCTTTTTGACCTTGAGGCTTCGGGATATTTTTACTCGAGACTCCAAAATCCAACCTGTGATACAGTTGCGGCGAGAATATGCGAGCTTGAGGGCGGAACGGCTGCCATGCTTACCTCATCCGGACAGGCTGCCAACTTTTTCGCGGTATTCAATATAGCATCTGCCGGTGACCACGTAATATCATCAAGCGCTATATACGGAGGCTCGTATAATCTCTTTGCCGTAACTATGAAGCGCATGGGTATTAACTTTACGTTTGTGTCACCCGATTGCACCGAGGAAGAGCTTGAAGCAGCATTCAGACCCGAGACTAAAGCGGTATTCGGTGAGACTATAGCCAATCCCGCGCTTAAGGTTCTTGATATTGAAAAATTTGCGAAGGCGGCTCATTCTCACGGCGTACCTCTTATTATAGATAATACGTTTGCGACTCCCATAAACTGCCGTCCTTTCGAATGGGGCGCGGATATAGTTACTCACTCCACGACAAAATATATGGACGGTCACGGAAGCGCTGTTGGCGGATGCATCGTTGATTCCGGAAAATTCGATTGGAAAGCATCGGGCAAATTCCCCGGACTTTGCACTCCTGACGAAAGCTATCACGGTATAACCTACGTAGAGAAATTCGGTATAGAGGGCGCTTTTATAACGAAGGCGACGGCTCAGCTTATGCGCGACTTCGGCTGTACTCAGTCACCTCAGAGCGCTTTTCTTCTCGGACTCGGACTTGAAAGTCTTCACGTAAGAATGAAGCGCCACTGCGAAAACGCAATGGCAATTGCAAAATTTTTGAAATCTCATCCCTTGGTTTCATGGGTTAAATATCCGAATCTTGAAGGTGATACCGATTATGAGCTCGCGTGTAAATATCTTCCGAGTGGCTCTTGCGGAGTAGTAAGTTTTGGCGTAAAGGGAGGAAGAATTGCGGCAGAAAGGTTTATGAAGAATTTGAAGCTCGGCGCAATAGAGACTCACGTTGCCGATGCGCGCACCTGCTGCCTGCATCCTGCGAGCGCTACTCACCGCCAGATGAATGACGAGGAACTTGAGGCGGCGGGAGTGTCTCCCGATCTTATACGTTATTCCTGCGGAATTGAAAACGTTGACGATCTTATCGAGGATATAAGCGAGGCGCTTGCGGCTATTTAATTAAAACAACTGTTTCATTTAAGAAAGGATTGGTGTTTTATGCCTATAAAAATTCCAAACGAGCTTCCTGCTGTCAAAACGTTAGAATGCGAAAACATCTTCGTTATGACAGAGACGAGAGCTATTACTCAGGACATTCGTCCTCTTAAGATTCTTATACTCAATCTTATGCCAACGAAAATAGACACCGAAACACAGCTTTCGCGTTTGCTCGGAAACACTCCGCTCCAGGTTGAAATTGAGCTTATTCATACGAGTACGTATCATTCAAAGAATATTTCGGAAGAGCATCTGCTCGCTTTTTATAAAGAGTTTAAGGACGTTAAGGACAGATATTTCGACGGAATGATAATAACCGGAGCTCCGGTTGAGAAAATGGAGTTTGAAGAGGTAGAGTATTGGGAAGAGCTCAAGGAGATAATGGAGTGGACGAAAACACACGTTCACAGCACTCTTCATATTTGCTGGGGCGCGCAGGCAGGTCTTTATTACCATTTCGGAGTAAAGAAATATATGCTTGATGAAAAGCTCTCCGGCGTATATGCGCACACGGTTGACTATAAACGTTCTATACTTTTCAGAGGATTCGACGACGTATTCTACGTACCTCATTCACGTTATACTACGGTTAAGCGTGAAGAGATAGAAGCGATTCCCGAGCTTAGAATACTTTCTTCATCCGAAAAGGCTGGAGTTTACACCGTAACGACGCGCGGAGGAAAGCAGATATTCATAACAGGGCATTCCGAGTATGATGCTCATACGCTGAAAAAAGAATACGTTAGGGATAAAAACGCAGGTATATCACCCAAAGTTCCCGAAAATTACTTCCCAAATGACGACGATACCAAAGAACCGTTGCTTACGTGGCGCGCGCATGCGACGCTTTTGTTCACAAACTGGCTTAATTATTTCGTATATCAGACCACTCCGTATGATATAAATGAGATAAAAGATAAAAAAATCAGCGAGTTTATGTAAAATTTATAAAAAACTATTGACATTTTGTTAAAGAAGTGATAGAATAATATGACGCTTATTGATAGGCTCATAAAGTGTTTGTACACGCCTATGATAGCGATTATACACGAAAGTGAGGTGCTTTTACATGTTTGCTATTTTCGTAACAGGTGGAAAGCAGTACAAGGTTGCTGAGGGTGACGTTATCTTCGTTGAGAAGCTTGGCGTTGCAGAAGGTGAGAAGGTTACATTTGACAATGTTCTTGCTGTATGCGGTGAGACTTTGACTGTTGGTACCCCTAAAGTAGAAGGCGCAACTGTTGTTGCAACTGTTGTTAAGAATGGTAAGTCTAAGAAGATAGACGTTATCAAGTACAAGTCCAAGAAGAACGAGAAGAAGAAAATCGGTCATCGTCAGGACTATACTAAGATTCAGATCGAAAAAATCGAGGCTTGAATTTAAATGACAACAATTACTTTTTATAAGACCGGCGGATTTTATTACGGATTTGAGGAGCAGGGGCATACAGGCTACGGCGAGTCGGGAGACGACGTTCTTTGCGCAGCGCTTTCAAGCATGACGATGCTTCTTATCAATGCAATTGAGATTTCTTACGCGTCAAACGTGGATTACACAATTGATGAAAAAACAACAGATATCCGTGTCATTGCGAAATCTGCGCTCCCAAAGTATGAGAGCGACGAGAAAAAGCAATACGCAATTTCTGGTCTTATACAGGCTTATTTCTTTCAGCTTATGGATCTTGTTGAGGATTATTACGAATTTCTCGACGTCAGAGAGGTTGAAAAAGAGATCTAAGCATTCTACGGGCTACGAGCCACAATAATTATGGAGGTACATGAAATGTTAAAGCT
>JAZQKG010000079.1:0-21215 GCA_045542035.1 Eubacteriales bacterium
GATATACGCACGTTGAATTTTTACCTCTTACAGAATATCCGTATGATGGATCATGGGGGTATCAGGTTGGTGCATTTTATGCACCCACCTCTCGATATGGAACACCTGATGATTTTAAATATCTTATTGATATGATGCATCAAAATGGAATTGGCGTGATAATGGATTGGGTGCCTGCACATTTTCCGAAGGATGCATGGGGACTTTATGAATTTGACGGAGGGCCTCTTTATGAATACCAAGGGTACGACCGGCAGGAATCTGAAACTTGGGGAACAAGATTTTTTGACCTTGGACGAGAGGAAATACAATCATTTCTGATATCAAATGCATTGTATTATTTAAAAGAATTTCATATTGACGGATTGCGGGTTGACGCGGTCGCGTCTATGATTTATCTTGATTATGATAAAAAACCCGGCGCTTGGATACCTAACAATGACGGCGGACGCGATAATCTTGAAGCAATCGCTTTTTTAAGGAAGCTGAATACGGCGGTTTTTTCTGAATTCAGCGATGCTCTTATGATAGCAGAAGAATCAGGATCATTTAATGGGGTTACAAAACCGGTTAGTGAAGGCGGCCTTGGTTTCAATTTGAAATGGAATATGGGATGGGCAAATGATTTTTACGACTATGTTATGACCGATCCTTATTTCAGAGATTCAAAGCACAGTGCATTAAATTTCCCGTTAATGTATGCTTTTTCAGAAAACTATGTTATGCCAATATCACATGACGAGGTAGTTCACGGTAAGCTCTCGCTTATAAACAAAATGCACGGCTCATATGAGGACAAGTTCAGACAGATGCGCGCATCGCTTCTTCTTATGATGACGTATCCCGGAAAAAAACTTTTATTTATGGGAACGGAATTTGCGCAGTTCAGAGAATGGGATTACGAAAATTCTCTTGAATGGTTTATGCTCGATTATCCTATCCACCGTGCGATGCGGGAATATACCGCTTCATTAAATAGGTTTTATCTTGCGCATAACGAACTTTGGGAGATGGATTTTGTTCAAAAGGGATTTGAATGGCTTCTTGCGGATGAAGCGCACAAAAATTTGGTTGCATATAAGCGCTTCGACACTGAGGGAAACGCATTGATTATCGTAATTAATTTTTCCGGCTCTGAGCAAACAGCCGTATTAAAAACCTCAGACTCTAAATGCTTAGAATGTATTTTTGAAACAGGTGCAGAAGAATTTTCAAGTCGGAGGGTCGAGATTAAACGTGAATTCGGTTACTCGTACGCAAATGTTACAATGCCTCGTTTTTCCGGAGCAATATATAGAGAGAAAAACAGTAATTTCAAGATAAAAATATAAGGGGGAAAAATATGTATTTAAAAAAAGAATGTATAGCAATGCTTCTTGCAGGTGGTCAAGGCTCGAGACTTTATGATTTGACTAAGCAGACCGCAAAACCCGCAGTTTCTTTCGGGGGCAAATATAAAATAATAGATTTCCCGCTATCTAACTGTATTAATTCGGGTATAGACACGGTCGGTGTATTAACACAATATCAGCCCCTTGTACTCAACGAGTACATAGGAAACGGTGCTCCTTGGGATCTTGACCGTTCTCGCGGAGGTGTGTCTGTATTGCCGCCATATCAAGGTAATAAAAAATCAGATTGGTATAAGGGAACGGCTAACGCTATTTATCAGAATATTAATTTTATTAAACAATATAACCCTGATTATGTTTTAATTCTATCGGGAGACCATATCTACCGTATGGATTACAGCGATATGCTGAGTCAGCATAAAAAAAACGGGGCAGTATGCACTGTGGCTACTATAACGGTACCGATGGAGGAAGCCAGCAGATTTGGCATATGCAACACTGCGGCAGACGGGTCAATATATGAATTTGAGGAAAAGCCTAAGAATCCTAAAAACAATCAGGCATCAATGGGTATTTATATATTTAATACAAACGTTCTTATAGAATATCTTGAGCTTGATGAATCCGATGAGAAATCAAGCAATGATTTTGGTAAGAATATAATACCTAATCTTTTAAATAACGGAGAAAAGCTTTATTCATACAAGTTTGATGGATATTGGAAGGATGTTGGGACTATATCATCCCTTTGGGAATCGAATATGGATCTCATAGGAGATGAGCCAAAACTTAATTTTTTAGACAAAAACTTCAGAATTTATTCTCGTAATTTTGCAAGACCCCCTCAGTATCTCGGTGAAAAATCCTCTATAAAAAATTCAATGGTTTCAGAGGGATGCAGAATATACGGCACGGTTGAGAATTCTGTTTTATCAGGCGGAGTTATCGTTAAGGAAGGAGCTGTTGTTAAGAATTCTGTTATTATGGATGACGTAGTAATTGAAAAGAATGCAAAGGTTCATTATTCCATAATAGATGCTGAAACAATTGTCGGTTCAAATTCTGAGATTGGAATCGAAAACTCTTCAAAAAACAATATCGTTGTAATTGAAAAGGGAAGTAAAATTCCTGAAAATTCAATTATAACAAACTGAGGGAGGAGAATATAAATGGCTATAAATGCAGCAGGAATTATATTTTCGAGTCTTAATAACAACACATTATCGAGACTTACAGATGACAGAACAGTAGCAGCAATCCCTTTTGCGTGCAGATACAGACTTATTGACTTCTGCCTTTCAAATATGGTAAACGCAAATATCTCAAATATTAATATCATTGCTAATTATAACTACCGCTCGCTCGTTGAACATATAGGAAGCGGAAAGGACTGGGATTTGGCAAGGCGAGAGGGAGGCATAAATGTTATTTCTCCTTTTCAGACGGCTCATTCATCTTCGGTTAATATATTCTCGACTCATATGGAAGCTTTAAAAAATATGAAAGAATATATTGACGAATTCAAGGAAGATTACGTTGTGTTGATGGATTCGGACCACGTTTTAAATATTGATTTTACGGATGTAATCAGAACACATGAAAAAACAGGCGCAAGTATAACTTTTGTAACAAAAGTGATTACATCGGATTATACATCGAAAACTCCCAGAATGATGCTTTCTTCTGTTGCCGGAAAAATAACGGACATAAGTATGAATTCTACATTTAATCCAAAAAATCCTGAGCTTTCTTTAAATGTATTCGTTATGAAAACGACGCATTTAAGAAAAATAATTGAAGAAGCTAATGCCCATTCGTTAAACAGTTTTACGGCTATGCTTATGTCAAATTTCAGAAAAGAAAATTACCGAACATACTGTTACAGCGGATACGTTGCTTCAGTTTCTAGTTTTCTTGATTATTATAAGTGTTCTATAGAGCTCGCAAAGGATGACACGGCAAGAACATCTTTGCTTTGGAAAAAAGAATTTCCTATATATACTAAAGTACACAATTCTGCTCCAACAGCACACAGAAGCACCGCAATGGTTGAAAATTCTATGATTGCTGACGAATGTGTGATAGAGGGTACAGTAATTAATTCTGTTCTTTTCCGAGGCGTTCATATTGGAAAAGGAGCTGTAATTAAAAACTCTGTTCTTTTCCATGGAACTAAAGTAGAAAAAAATGCTGAACTGAATTGTATCGTAACCGATAAAGATGTTTTTATAACAGAAGGTGTAAAACTTTCAGGAAATGATAATATGCCTTTTTATGTTCAAAAGAAGAGAAAAGTATAGGTGAAATAAATGAAAGTACTCTATGTAACCAGTGAAGCAAATCCTTTTGCAGCCAGCGGAGGTCTTGGAGACGTTATGGGCGCTCTGCCCGGCGCGATATCCGACGAGGGCGTTAAAGCAGAGGTTGTACTTCCGCTTTACAGTAACATTAAGGATGTGTATAGAGAAAAATTTGAACGTGTCGTTGACCTTGCCTTCAAATTATCTTGGCGAAGCACCGGAGCAACCGTATATAAATATAGCAAGGGTAGTGTGAATTACTATTTTATAGAGAATCATTACTACTTCGACAGAGCAAATTTATACGGTGAATTTGATGATGGTGAACGTTTTGCATTCTTTTCTATGGCAGTAATAGAATTTATACTCGCGACAGGAAATATACCTGATATACTCCATGCTAACGATTGGCAAACAGCGTTATCAGTAATCTATCTTAAGACGAAGTATTCTCAAAATACAGTACTATCTTCTGTCAGAACAGTGTATACCATTCACAATATTGAATACCAAGGTAAATACGATAAGGCAATTCTGGGAGACGTTTTTGCATTAGAGAATAGATATCTCAATATAGTCGAATACGATAATTGCATTAACCTTATGAAGGGGGCTCTCAGTGTTTCTGACTTTATTACTACAGTGAGTCCCAATTATGCAAAAGAATTAAGATATGATTTTTTTGCCTTTGGTCTTGCAGACGTTATCAGAGGAATCGAAAATAAAATATGCGGTGTAATTAACGGTATAGATTATTCATATTTTTCTCCTGATTCAGGCGGTGATATTTATTTCCCGTATACAAAACTTACTTACAAAACGGGTAAAGCAAAAAATAAAAAGGCTCTTCAAGAAGAGCTCGGATTGAAAGATGACCCCGATGTCCCGCTGCTTGTTATGATAACAAGACTTACGGCAGGAAAGGGAATTGATTTGGTTTTAAATATAATTGAAGAGCTTCTTTCAGAAAATATTCAATTTGCAGTGCTTGGAACCGGTGATAAGGATTATGAGCATGCTTTTAGATGTCTCGAAAATAAATATTCTAATTTAAGAGCATTAATTAAATTTGACAGAGTTCTATCAAAAAAGATGTACGCATCCGCAGATATGTTTATTATGCCTTCAAAAAGCGAACCCTGCGGGCTTGCTCAAATGATTTCGTGCTCTTACGGAACTGTTCCAATCGTGAGAGAGGTAGGCGGTCTTGCAGACTCTATAAGATCATATGGAAGCAACGATAACCCCAACGGTTTCACTTTTGCTAATTACAATGCCCATGAGCTTCTTTACACAGTAAAAAATGCCTTGCATCTTTATCAAAACAAGGATGAATGGTCAGATTTAGTGAAAAAATCAATCAACTCAGATTTTTCTTGGAATAGGTCTGCCAAGGAATATATATCAATTTATAACAATTTATTGAAATGGTAGGATAAAATATCTAATGTCTAAAGCAGTTAATACCCATTTTCTCGTTGGAAACAAAAAAGAAATTACAAAACAAGAATTACAGGAACGTATTGAATCGAAATTAATAACTAAGGGAGTTCTTTATCCCAAAGATGCTACCGATATTCAGTTATATCAGGCTACAGTACAAGTCGTAAAAGACATATTAATTGAATATAGAAGCGATTTTAAGAAAAGAATTAAAGCCTCCGGCGCAAAGAAAATATGTTATTTATGTATGGAATTTTTAGTCGGTCGTTCTTTAAAAAATGATACCGTTAATCTTGGTATATATAACGATTTATCAAATATTCTATTAGAATTCGGTTCTTCGTTTGAAAAAATATACGCGTGTGAGGTTGATCCCGGTCTCGGAAACGGAGGTCTCGGACGTCTCGCTGCTTGTTTTATGGATTCTCTTGCCGCTCAGGATTATGCAGCGAACGGATACACATTGCTTTATGAAACGGGATTATTCCGTCAGAAGATTATAGACGGAGAGCAGGTTGAATTGCCTGATGAATGGCTTGATTCAGGCGGAGTCTGGCTCGTGCCGCATCCTGAAAACAGTATAAACATACGTTTTGGCGGTAAAATTGAAGAAAAATGGGAAAACGGCTCGCTAAATATATATAATTATGAATATGACGAGGTTAAAGCAGTACCTTATGACCTTTTAATTCCCGGAACAACAACTAATGCGGTTAATAAAATAAGGCTTTGGCGTGCAAAGGGTATACAGAATATTACAGGATACGATAATTCTACCCAAGGACTTTATTTTAAAAATCTTAACGAAAGCACCAATGCGGAAATAATTACAAAACAGCTTTATCCCAAGGATGATTATGATGAAGGTAAGCTTTTAAGGCTTACACAGCAATATTTTCTCGTATCAGCCTCTCTTCAAAGCATAATCAGCGATTATTTTGCCGAACACGGTTCACTCAAAGATTTTGAAAACAACGTTGCTATTCACATTAATGATACTCATCCTGCATTATGTATTCCCGAGCTTATGAGAATTCTGATGGATATATATTCATATAGCTGGGATGACGCTTGGAGTATAGTTGTAAAAACAGTTTCATACACCAATCACACTGTTTTACCCGAAGCTCTGGAAAGTTGGAGAGTTGATCTTTTCAGCTTAAAGCTTCCGAGAATATTTAATATTGTTAATGAAATTAATAAACGCTTCACGGCTGATTTATGGAATCTTTATCCGGGCGATTGGGACAGAATTTCAAGAATGGCTATAGTAGCATACAATCAGGTTCGTATGGCTAACCTTTCCGTTGTGGGTTCACACAGCGTAAACGGAGTATCAAAACTTCATAGCGATATTCTTAAAAAAACTATTTTTCATGACTTTTATAAAATGAGTCCATGGAAGTTTACCAACGTAACGAATGGAATTGTTCACAGAAGATGGCTCAATACAGCTAACCCTAATCTTGCAAAATTTCTTGATGATCTTATTGGATCTGAATTCAGAGAGAATGCAAGCGCTCTTATAAATTTAGAGTCATATAAAGATGACAAATCGGTTCTATCAAGAATTGATGAAATTAAGCATTTAAACAAAGAGCGTTTTGCTTACTATGCATATGAAAAAACGGGCAAGAGAATAGATCCGAATTCAATATTTGACGTTCAGATAAAAAGAATGCATGAATATAAACGTCAACTTTTGAACGTGATGAAAATTATTGCTCTTTATAACGAAATTCTTGAAAATCCAAATTGCGATATACCGCCGCAAACGTTTATTTTCGGATGCAAGGCCGCACCGGGTTACGTTATGGCTAAAAAGCTTATAAAACTAATATGGTTTCTTGCAGAAGAACTCGAAAAAAATCCGATAACAAGGGATCGCTTAAAAGTCGTTTTCTTAGAGGACTACAATGTTTCTGTTGCTGAAATTTTAATTCCATCGGCAGATATTTCAGAGCAGATTTCTCTTGCCGGAAAAGAAGCGAGCGGTACAGGATGTATGAAGCTTATGATGAACGGTGCGGTAACGATGGGAACTCTTGACGGCGCAAATGTAGAAATTCTTGAAGCCGTAGGAAAAGATAATATGTATATATTCGGTTTAAATACACATGAGGTTGACGAATTGTGGAGAAGCGGATATATAGCAAGAAATTATTATCATAATTCACATGTTATTAGAAATGTTGTCGATAGATTTTATTCACCAATAGGTTCTCAGGACTTTTCTCATATTGCAGATTACTTGATAAACGGTGGATACGGGGTTGCGGATCCGTTTATGTGTCTTGCTGATTTTGATTCGTATATTCACGCATATAAGAATGCAGTAAATGATTATAAGACCAGAGAAGACTGGTCAAAGAAATCATTACTCAACACTGCTAAAAGCGGTATTTTTGCATCTGATAACAGTATAAATAAATATGCAAAGGATATATGGCACGCTTTACCTGTAAATAAAAGCAAAAAATAGTATAAGGATTGAATTATGATTCCAAACCTACTTCGAATATCTTCTGATGAGGCCCTTAACCGTAATGGAGAGATAATTTATATTCATAACGCCAACAGGTCTTTATCCGGAGCTTTTGAGTTGTCAGAAAAATGCGATATCCTTTTAAAAATACCAAGAAATTTAGGCGCTACTCAGGTTAAGCTTAATTTCTATAACGAAAGCAATACCTTGTATATAAAATCAATTAAAGCTATTTGGAGCGAGTTTGAGTCGGTATATGACGTTTATTCGGTCGAACTTTCGCTTGATAGCTTGGGTGTAGGGTTATATTTTTATAATATAGAAATAACATCTGTTGTTGGCAAAGTGTTTGGATTTTATGATAAAAACAGTATTGCCTTCGGTGATAGTTCACGCTCTGCTCCCAGTTTTCAACTATCGGTATCTGATTTTGAATATAAAGCACCGAGAGATCTTATGGGCGGGATGATTTATCATGTATTTGTTGATAGGTTTTGCCGAGGTAAAATTAAAAAAACAGGTTATAAAGCTTCCGATTTATATGTTGAAAATTGGGATGAACCTATACCGGAATATCCTGAATATCCGGGCGCGCCTATAAAGAATAATTATTTTTATGGGGGAGATCTTTTGGGATTAGCTGAAAAGCTTGATTATATTAGTTCTCTTGGAGTTAATATAATTTATTTAAGTCCCATTTTTGAGTCTCCGTCAAACCATAAATACGATACGTCTGATTATATGAAGGTAGATGAAGCCTTCGGCGGTGACGAGGCTTTAAGAAGCTTGATTTTAAAAGCTTCAGAATATGGAATTTCGATTATTCTTGACGGAGTTTTCAATCATACCGGCGCGGATAGTATTTATTTTAATAAATTTAATTCATATGATACGGTTGGCGCTTACCAGTCTACAGATTCCGAATATTATGAATGGTTTGATTTTCAAAGTTACCCTCAAAAATACACTTCATGGTGGGGAATAGAAATTCTGCCACGCATAAATCCCGATATACCAAGTTGTAGAAATTATTTATCCGGTAAAGGCGGCGTGATTGAAAAGTATGCAAAACTTGGAATACGCGGTTTTCGGTTAGACGTTGTTGACGAGCTTTCAGACGATTTTATAAGAAGTGTTAAAAATAGATTAAATGAGGTTGATTCTTCTTCTGTACTATACGGTGAAGTTTGGGAAGATGCATCAAATAAAATTGCATACGGGAAAAGAAAGAAATATTTTCTCGGTAATGAGCTTGACGGGGTAATGAATTATCCTCTAAGAATAGGATTAATTTCATTTCTTCGTTACGGTAATACTGATAAATTACAATATGCTTTGACGGATATTATTTTCAATGCCCCTAAAAGAATCAGGGATATGCAGATGAATCTTATTGGTTCACATGACACCGAACGAATCATAACCGCACTCGGAGGGGAAAGTCCTATAGGAAAAACAAATGAGTATTTATCTTGTAAATTAATGAATTCAGATGAATATAATTTTGCTAAATCACTTCTAATGTCAGCATACACGGTTCTTTTAACATTACCGGGCATTCCGTCCGTGTATTACGGTGATGAAGCGGGAATGGAAGGATACGGAGATCCATTTAACAGAAGAACGTTTCCTTGGGGAAATGAAGACAATGATATATTAAGTCATTTTAAAAAAATCAGCAATATACGTCAAAGCTATGAGGTTTACAAAGAAGGTGAATTTAAACTGATTCATCTTGATGCGTCTGTATTGATTTTTTCAAGATTTGATTCCTTTCACTCATATATAACTATAGTTAATAACTCTGATAAGGATATGGAATTTGCATTTAAAAGTGAATCAGTATCTCTATATACTATGAAAAAATCTTATAGTTTTAAAGTTAGGACAAAATCGTCAATAATTATAAAGTCAGATATAATTAATCAGTTGGAATTTTAAACATATGGAGGATTTGTCAGATAATTTTTGGCAGAAAAAACATGATTATAACGCTTATAGGAATGCCCGGATGCGGTAAATCAAGCATGAGCCGCGCAATTGCAGGAAAACTTAATCTTAAACCCCTGGATGCAGACAAAATAATCGAAACACAAACGGGGAAAAAACTTCACGAAATTATAGATGAAGTCGGAGTCGAGGGCTTTAAAAAGATCGAAGAAGAAATTCTTCTCACAATAAACGAAGATAATATTATTCTTGCAACCGGTGGAAGCGCGGTATATTATGAGAGCGCAATGAAGCACTTTAAAGAAATAGGTACGGTTATATACCTATACGTAAGTTTTGAAACGATGCTTGAGCGTCTCGGTGATTATTCAAAGCGCGGAATAGCCATGCGTCCCGGTCAAACTATAAAAGATTTATATGATGAAAGAATAATGCTATACGAAAAATATGCAGACATCACAATTAATTGCGATGGAAATGCATATACAAAATATCGAGCGGAAATAATTCAAAAAGTTAATGATTTAGCCAAAAATAAATAAGTTAGAGCGGAGATATCGAAAACTATCATGATATCTCCGCCTTTTTCGATTAAGCGTAAAACTTCTGCTAATTGTATTTTTTGCTTACGGATTTCAGAATTTTATAAAATCCATCTATTTCATTCATTTTATTGAGAAAAGATAAACTTACTCTGACTGTTCCGATTTTATCCGTTCCAATTGACTTGTGAGCAAGAGGAGCGCAGTGAAGACCACCTCTGGTCAAAACACCGCACCTATCTAGTTCTCCGGAAATCACCTCAGACGGAACGTTGGCAATATTAAATGATATCACTCCGTTGCCGTATTCATACAAAACTGAATTTGGTATGGCATTTATCACATCTGCGCATCTTTCGGTAATAGAAATTAAACTGTTTTCTATTTCTTCCTGTCCTATTTTTTCAATAAATTCCAAACCTGCAAGCAGTGAAATTACAGATGGGGAAGGAAGAGTGCCGGCTTCATATCGCTCCGGAAGCATTTTGGGCATTTCTGGATTTAAAGAATCGCTGCCGCTTCCGCCCTCTATATACGATTCTCGTTTAATACCGTCAAGAAAAACGGCAAAACCAATTCCTTGTATCCCAAATAATGCTTTATGTCCCGGAGCGCATAAGACACTGCATTTGTTATCAGACAAATTGATTTTTTTATGACCAATAATCTGTGATGCGTCAGTTATTAATGTTAAATCGTATTTTTTGCATATATCTGAAAGCTTTTTTAACGGTATTTCGCGTCCAATTACATTAGAAGCAAGTGTAGATACAATATATTTTGTATTTGTTTTAATTAGAGAATTAATGCTTTTTTCTACATCATGCGACGTATCAAACACAGAATATTCCACACCCGACTTTTTTACCATAGAATAAATTGGTCTCAACACTGAATTGTGTTCAATATCTGAAATAAGGACGTGCGTATTAGGTTTTACAGTCGTTTTTATTGCTAAGTTCAGCGCATGGGTTGCATTTTGTGTAAAAACAACATTTTCGGGAACTTCAACACCGAGAAGCTTTGCAATTTTTTCCCGTGTTTCGTATATTTTTTCACTCGTTAAAATTGACAAACGGTGTGAGCTTCTTCCAGGGTTGCCGCAGTATTTACTTATACACTCATTAACTGCTTTGATTACACATTTTGGTTTTGGAAACGTGGTCGCTGCATTATCAAAATAAATCATTTTTGTAAATAGAATAATCTATTCCTTTATTCCTAAGCAATGCAACAGCATTAAAAAATAACGTTGTTGGTATTTTTATTCCATACGTGCATCCCTTGGATGATTTAGACGACTCAACCTTAACGACTTTCGAGATAATACCTGAGCGTTCGAGAAGTTTCTTAACCTTTATAGCATAGGTAACAGAACCGACTGTTATTATTGTTGTATCCAAGTCCGAACTCCTCCTTACACTTGAAAACTCAAGTGTATTGCAATTATAATTCATAACTGCAATATCAGTTTATGATAAAAAAAACCAAAAGTTACAGATTTTATTTGTAAAATACTAGACTTTTAATAAATAATATGATATACTAATATACAAATAATATTGTAGGTGTTTTGTATGCGCGTAACAACGTTTTCTCCTTCCGAATATTATGGAGCAAATATGTACATCATTAGTTGTGACGGATGCGGAGCAGTTATTGACCCGTCGTGTAAATATTTTGAAACAAAGCAATTTTTAGAAAACAACGGCATAACAGTAAAATATATTATATTAACACACGCTCATTTTGATCATATTCTTGAAATTGACAGTTGGAAAGACAATACGGCAGCCGATATAATCCTCGGCGTTGACGAAGTTTGTGCTCTCCATGATTCAAGCATAAATTGTTATAAGCTCTTTCTTAATAAAGATAAAAAATATGACGGTCCATATTTAACGGTTAAAGACGGTGAATTATTAAGACTAGGATGCAAAAATATCCGTGTTATTGAAACTCCCGGACACAGCGCAGGTTCAATATCTTTACTTATTGATAATAATTTATTTGTTGGTGATACGGTTTTCGCGGGCAATTCTGTCGGAAGAACAGATTTACCCGGAGGGGATATGCAAAAATTGTACGAGTCAATAAATACAATAAAATCTCTCCCGACCGAAACAGTAATTTATCCCGGTCACGGTCCTAAAACATCTGTTATGGAAATAAAAAGAAACTTTATATAGAAAAGGTACTACGATGGAAGAAGTAAAAAGTAATTTTATACATGAAATTATTGATGCGGATTTAGCTGAAAATCCCGAACTGAAGATTCATACCCGCTTTCCGCCTGAACCAAATGGATATTTACATATTGGCTCGGCAAAAGCAATATGGATAAATACCATGACAGCAAAAAAATACGGCGGTCTTTTTAATCTCAGATATGACGATACTAACCCCGCAAAAGAAGATAACGAGTACGTAGAAAGCATATATGAAGATCTCAAGTGGCTTGGATGCGAACCTACAGGCGGAGTATTTTACGGCTCTGATTATTTTGAAAAGTGCTATGAATATGCAATCAAGCTTATAAAAGACGGAAAGGCCTATGTTTGCGACCTCACTGCCGATGAGATGCGTGAATACCGCGGAACTTTAACTGTTCCCGGAAAGAACAGCCCCTACAGAGACAGGAGTGTTGAAGAAAACCTCGAGCTTTTTGAAAAAATGAAGAACGGTGAGTTTGCCGACGGAACGAAAACGTTACGCGCGAAAATCGATATGTCTTCATCGAATATGAATTTACGTGATCCCGCAATATACAGAATTGTCCATACCGACCACCACAGACAGGGAAATAAATGGTGTATATATCCACTGTACGATTATGCCCATCCGATTCAGGATGCGCTTGAAGGTATAACGCACTCGCTCTGTTCAATAGAATTTGAAAATCACAGACCTCTTTATGAGTGGGTAATAGATAATATCGGTTTTGAAAACAAACCCAAGCAGCGTGAATTTGCAAGACTTAACGTTACTCATACCGTCATGTCAAAGCGCTATCTGCGACAGCTTGTCGAAACCGGACTTGTTGACGGTTGGGACGATCCGAGAATGCCGACTCTTTGCGGTCTCAGAAGACGCGGATATACTCCTTCCGCAATATTTGATTTTGTATCCCGCGCCGGCGTTGCAAAATCATACAGCGTTGTTGATTACGAGTTGCTTGAGCACTGTATAAGAGAAGAATTAAATGAAACTGCTGAGAGAAGAATAGCAATTTTCAACCCAATAAAAGTTATAGTTACTAACTATCCCGAAGGAAAGACCGAATATTTTGAGCTTTCAAATAACCCGAACAATCCCGAAGCAAAAACGAGAAAAGTTGCATTTACTCGAGAGCTTTATATAGATTCCGACGATTTTGCGGAAGTACCTCCTCCTAAATTTTTCAGAATGAAAAAAGACGGTGAAGTAAGACTTATGGGCGCGTATATCGTTAAATGTAACGATATAATAAAAGACGAACAGGGAAAAGTCGTTGAAATTCACTGTACTGCCGACTTTGAAACCAAGAATGGAACTCCTGTTGACGGAAGAAAGGTAAAGGGAACTATTCATTGGCTTTCTGCTAATAATTGCATTGATACAACGGTCATGCACTATGATTTCCTTTTCGATATTGAAAACACCGCTGATATACCCGAAGGAAAAACATTTGACGATTATTTAAATAAAGATTCCGTAACAAAAATTACGGGAGCAAAGATAGAGCCCTCGCTTTCAGAAGCAAATCCGTCAGATAAATTCCAATTCGTTCGTTGCGGTTACTACGTAAAGGACACAAAACACGAGAATACCTTTAACCGCATAGTAGGACTTAAGGATAGCTTTCCAAAACAAAAATAAATTCTTGCGCCGCCTTACATAAGGCGGCGTATCTTACAGAATATGAAGTTTAAAGAATTACTAAATAAAATACTGTTTTATATTTCAGTACCAAAATGCGTAGGTTGTAAAACAAGGTTATCCGTAAAAGATTTAGCTTTGTGCCCCGAATGCTTAAAAGAATATAATAACGTAAAATCAAGAAATTGTTCGATATGCTCAAAGCCTCTTTATGAATGTTCATGCTCAAATCAGTATTTAAAATCACATTATGTAAATAATCTGATTAAAGTATTCAGATACGTTCACAGAGATCCTTTGCCCTCAAACAATTTAATATATAGTTTAAAACGAGATAACCGCCGTGACGTTCTTGAATTTTTGACGAATGAATTATTCGACGCTATAAACAACTCAATCGAAAATCCGAGTGAACTAATCTTTACAAACGTTCCGAGACGAACAGAAAGTATAAGAAAATATGGAATGGATCATGCGGAGATACTCGCAAAATCTATTGCAAAACGCTTTTCTGCCACGTATTATCAACCGTTATATTCAAATTCAAAACACGAACAAAAGCATATGTCAAGTATTGACAGAATCAAAAACGCGAATTTTAAATTAAAAAGAAACGCAAAAGATTTAAAAGGAAAAACTGTTATCCTGATTGATGATATTGTGACGACAGGCGCTTCGATGGGCTCGTCGGCAATGCTGCTTCGCTCTCTCAAAGCCAAAAGAATAATCGGCGCAGTTATATCTGTAGCATATAAAGATGACTATATAGCGCTAAATAAAGACGACCGCTTTTTGCCTTATAAAAAAATATAGACGCCTCTCTCAAAGCGTCTATATTTTTTATTCTTGTCGGATTAATATCCAACCTTCTCCCAACACTCAAACGGAGCAGCAAGCTCTTCTGAGATGTAAACCTGAGTTTTCTTGGTTTGAAGCATTGTGCTGGGAAGGTAAGGAGTGATAGGACCGTGTGTGCAAAGTCTGGAAGTCATTCTCTGCCATGAAGAGAATGTTCCGCATGTTGCAAGAGCATGAACCTCAATACGCTCCTTAGCGCGCATAACGTCAAGAGGACCGATTGTAGCAGCCTTAGGAGGAACGTTAGCGATATCACCCGACTGACCGAACGTACCGTTGAGGGAGTTCTGCATAATTGTCATGGGGTGAAGAGTAACGATCTGTGCAGGCTGATTGAGCCATTCTTCAATATCACCGCTTCCGATAAATTCAGGAATGGGGTCAACAAATGCCATATGACCTGCCCATCCGGGAGATGTGGAAGCTATATCAGCACCTGTTCCTTCGGTGATATCATCAATAATCTTTGAATAATCCTTGATATTTGCGTTTGTGGGGAAGTGAACGTTCTCCATAGGCATTCTAAGCTTCTCATCGATCTGGTAGTAGAGATACTTGATCATTGAGTGTGCAAATCCTGCCTCATAGGTGATAGGAGCAATGTTACCATCCTGATCTGCCCATTCATCCTCTGCAACAAGGTGAACCTTAGAGCAGTCAACCTTGAAGTAGTTGATAAGCTGCGCAAGAGGAATGTAGGTGTCAGGCTCGGGGTTGCCGAGAATCATTGTAAATGACTTGCCTGCCTCAGAAGCAGCCTTAAGTCTTGTGAAGAGTGTTGAAATAAGGACAGGATGAGGGTTCATCATAACCTTAACTTCAAACTCGGGATGCCACCAAGCTTCACGCTTTTCAAGATCTTTGCCAGAAAGGCTGCGAACGTATTCGCAAACCTTTTTGTCCTTAAAAGGAACAAAATCAGCAGGAGCGAAATCAAACTTGGTCGCGGGATCGGTAATGAAATCTTTCATTTCTTTTTGTCTCCTTATATAAAATTATTTGTTTATTATGTTTTTTCGGCTTAAAACCGATAGAACGCAATTAATAGTATAAATATTTAAGTTGATTTACAGGATTTTTTATACTGAGAAGGCGTCATTCCCGTATATTTTTTAAATGTCGTTGAAAAATAATGAGAATTTGAAAACATAAGCATTTCAGATATTTCAAAAAAGTTATATTTAGTTTCTCTTATGAGACGTTTTGCCTCGTTAATCTTCATCATTGTAAAGTAATTAATGATTGAATATCCGGAAATTTTTGTAAAATACTTAGAGATGTAGGTTTTTCCAAAAGATAACTCTCTGCTTAATTCCGCCATTGTAAATTTTCCGTATATATGCTCTTCCATAAAAGAAATGATTTTCAAAGCGAACTCATCAACTATAATTTCTTTAGGAAAAAATCTTTTGTGCTTATTTTCGTAGTAATGATTATCCCTAACCATCTCAATCAGCATAAGCTCAAGACGCATTTGTACTGATTGAGGACCGCCCCACAAAGAGCCGTCAGGTTTGATTTTAAGACCGTGCATATTCGGAGTATTAAAGGGAAGCTCAAACGTATTTGTTGCTTCATGAATAATTGCGGAAATATATTGCTTCGTTGACATTGAGGCAAATATTTTTCTGTCCTCAAAATATGTCATAGCTACAGAATCGGATGAAAAAGTAATTATAAATATATTAGGCGCTATTCCTTTTACCGTCTCGAGCATGTGATTTTCAAACGGTTTATGAAAATACATTTCGCCTTGTTTTAGAAGCAACGTTTTATCACCGGCTATAATATTACATTCACCGCGGTCAACGTAGACGAGCTCCCATGGCTCATGCGATTCCGTGGCGTCTATAAAATCGTCTCCAAATTCAAAATAATGGATAGACGTAATCGAATCTATATCAATAACTTTGTTGATTTTAAATTTCGGACAATCGTATTGCATTTTAAACGCTCCGAGAACAAACGTGTGATTTACGTACATTATATAATATTTTTATAAACATTGTGTATAAAATTGTACACATTTTGTACAAAAAGATTTTTCAACTTACGCTTCCACGATTTTAACACCTAATTTTTTTAATTTTTCGAGCTCCTCGTAATTTTCAGATTCGTTAGTAATTAAAACATCCGTTTTGGAAGCATCGGTAATCCTTGCAAAAACGTTTTTTCCAAGTTTAGTTGAATCCGCGGCAACAATTGCCATATCCGAACATTCAATCATTTTGCGAGCAAGCTCTGCTTCATTTGAGTAATACAGGGTTAGTCCCGATTCAGCGCTTATACCGTCAACTGATAAAATACATTTCGTCGCATGATAATTTTGAAGCTGATTTATAGCATCCTGACCGTATGTAAACTGATATTTTGAATCAAGCTCACCACCAAGTAAAATGACATTAAAAGCAGGGTACAGCGCGGCTTCAGTGGCGTTTTGAATAGAGTTAGTTACAATGCTGATATTTTTCTTTCCGCGAAGAGCGCGCAGAACATATGTCAACGTTGTTCCCGCATTCATCATAATAGTATCGTTATCGTCAATAATTTTTCCGACAAGCTCGGCAACCTCTTTCTTCGCGGAAGCATTCGTCTTATATCTTTCTGTCAAATCCATATTCAGATATAATTTATTCATTCCTACAGCGCCGCCATGTGTACGTGAAAGCTGACCCTGCGCCTCTAACGCTTCAAGATCCTTTCGAATTGAAACCTCTGAAATGTTATATTTCTTACTTAACTCGGATACGGTTACTTTATCCTGCATATGTATAAGCGCAATAATTTCTTCCCGACGTTTTTCAGAAGCAGATGACATCGATATAACTCCAATAAAATATACTTTATATGATTATATCATATTAATAAAAAAAAAGCAAGAGAAAAAGCAACGAAATTAACTAAAAAAACATTTTACATTCAAAAGTAGTATTGTTAATTTTTTTATAACTCTTTTTTAAAATAATCTACGTTTTTTATTGACAAAAAGCTGAAAATATGTTAAAATAAAGTAACCAAAACAAATCACAAACGAAATAAAAACGAAACAAAAGTTTTGTTCATATCATACGAAAGGATATTGATTATGAGTGAAACCAAAAAGTATTTAGGTATCGATATCGGAACAACGTCAATAAAAGCCGCGGTATTTGATTCAAACGGCAAACGTTTGTCATTAAGAGCCGTGGATTATACTCTCGATACCGATTCAGATACCGGATTTATAGAGTTTGATGCGACTAAATACGTATCAATGTGCAAGGACGTAATAAAAGAACTTACAGAAGAATGCGGAAAAATAGATGCATTATCGGTAGATACGCAAGGGGAGACAATTATATTTACTGATGAGAATGGCACTCCCGTTTATCCTGCTATAGTTTGGCTTGATAACAGAGCGACGGAAGAAGCAGAAGAAATAAAAAATCGCTTTGGTAACAAGCGTGTCTACGAAGTAACGGGACAACCCGAAATTACCGCCGGATGGCCGGCATCTAAAGTTCTTTGGATGAAAAAAAATCGACCCGAAGCATTTTCTAAAACAAAAAAAATATTTATGCTTGAGGATTATATACTTTACAGTCTCTTAGGAAATTTCGTAACAGAGCCTACTATTCAGTCATCTACAATTTATTTTGATATTACTGAAGGCAAGTGGTGGAATGAAATGCTTGATTTCATTGGTATTTCGAAAGAGCAGCTTCCAACCGTTGTAAAATCAGCCTCTCTCGTAGGTGAATACGAGGGAATTAAAATAGTGAGCGGTATGCTCGACCAAATTGCGGGAACGCTCGGCGCGGGTGTTACTGATGAAACTAAAATCAGTGAGATGACCGGAACCATAATGGCTATCTGCGTTATGACAGACAAGATACCGAAATTTAATCCGGACAGTATAATTCCGTGCCATCTTCATGCGATAGACGGTAAGTATTGCTTGATACTTTGGTCATCGACCGCAGGTATGGCGCTTAAGTGGTTTAAAAATCAGTTTGCAGAAAATTTTTCTTTCCGTGAGCTTGACGAGCTTGCAAAAAAAGTTACTCCGGGATGCGACGGACTCACTATGCTACCTTATTTTTGCGGTTCAACCATGCCAAAATATAACCCGGATGCAAGAGCGGTATTCTCAGGAATAAATCTTTCTCATACGAGAGCTCACTTTGCAAGAGCAATTATGGAAGCAATAGCTTTCACATTAAAGCAAAATCTTGAATATGTAGGCGAGGATTCAATAAAGGAAATCAGAATAACAGGAGGCGGCGCCTCAAGTCCTTTGTGGTCTACTATCAAATCAGACGTCACGGGCAAGGTTTTGAAAACACTCACCGAAAGTGAAACAGCATGCCTAGGCTCTGCGCTTGCCGCAGCAGTAGGTATTGGTGATTTCACCTCTCTTAAAGAGGCCGTTGATTCAATCGTTAAAACGAATAGGACGTATGAACCGACAGGCGCGGATTATTCAAATGCATACGAAAGCTATAACAAACTTGATAAAATGCTGAATTAAAACAAAGCAGTTTATATAAAATGAATTTAAGAAAGGCAGAAAAATGTTAAAGAACTACAAAATCAGAGCTCCGTATTTTGAAATCGGACCTAAATGCTTTATGTGGGGCGAAAGAATGCTTAAGCTCGCAAAGGCTGTTGATAAGATAGCAGCTAAATACGATCTTGACGTAATCATCACTCCTCAGTACACCGATATCCGTTTGCTTGCGGAAAACACAGAGCGCGTACATATTTACGCTCAGCATATGGATTCTCTCGTTCCGGGAAGAGGTCTCGGTTCTGTTCTTCCGGAAGCAATTAAGGAAGCCGGAGCCGTAGGCGTTATGCTTAACCACGCTGAAAAGAAACTTACGCTTGACGAAGTTAAAGCTACTATTGCAAGAGCAGACGAGGTTGGACTTGCAACAATAGTATGCGCTGACACAGTTGAAGAAATCAAGCAGGTTGCGCTTCTCGCTCCAAACCTAATAGTTGCTGAACCCACCGATCTCATCGGAACAGGTGTTGCAAGCGATATGGGATACGTAAGAGACACAATTGCCGCTGTAAAGGCAATCAATCCCGACATCATGGTTCTTCAGGGCGCTGGTATTTCAGGTCCCGATGACGTTGCTAACGTTATAAAAGCAGGTGCTCAGGCAACCGGATGCACAAGCGGTGTTATGAAAGCAACGGATCCCGAAGCAGCTGCAGAGGAAATGCTTTATACGCTTCGTAAAACTTGGGATGAGGTGAACGGAAAGTGATTGATAATGCGCTTAATCAAGCATTTGACGCCTTTAAAATTGAGGCAGAATCTCTTATAGAAACCTCCAAAGTCCTCGACAGAGAAGAAATGCGTAAGGCAGTGGAGGCTTTAGCAAACGCTGAAAGGATTATTGCCTCGGGTTGCGGTCATTCCGGAATTGCCTGCAGACACTTCGCGCATCTTATGTGCTGTGTTGAGCGTCCCGCAAGATTTCTTTCCCCTGCGGAAGCTGTACACGGTGGTCTCGGCTGTGTTAAAAAAGGCGACGTTGTGTTACTTGCGTCACGCGGTGGAAAGACCGACGAGCTTATGACAATTATTGACGTTTGCAAAACAAAAGGCGCTACTATAATCGGTGTTACCGAAAATCTCGAATCTCCTCTTGCAACTATGGCTGATATCGTTCTTGCGATGAAGGTCACAAAAGAGTGCGATAAATATAACTGTCAAGGAACAACGAGCTTTGCTGTAACAAGCGCAATTTTTGACGCGCTTCAAACAGCTCTCGTGGAATATACCGGCTATCAGAAAATGGACTTTGCCCTTATACATCCGGGCGGGGCAGTCGGAAAAAGATTAAATAACAAATAAAAAATAATTTTATTCATAAGGAGAACACAAAAATGGAATTTAAAGTTTTTCAAAAAAAAATCGAACTTCAGTCAAGAGGATGGATCCCCACGTTCCACGACGTAACAAGCGACATTCTCAACATCGTTGAGGAGTCCGGTATTAAGAACGGTACTGTTTGTATCGCTTCTCACCACACAACATGCTCTGTAATGGTTCAGGAATGCTCTCACGACGTTGACTCATTCGACCTTGAGTATCTTCAGCACGACCTTCTTGACATAATGAGAAAGATGATCCCCGACTTCGCAGAGGAGCATCAGTACCGCCATCCCGGTCCTATTCACTCAAAGTTTGGTAGATTCGTTAACGAGCCCGGTGATTACACCAGCATGAATACCGACGGTCACCTTCGCTCTTGCTTCTTTGGCAGAAGCGAAACTATGACAATTAAGGACGGCGTTCTTGACGGCGGTGAGTTTGCTCACGTTTATTTTATCGACTGGGACCACGTTCGCGCACGCCACAGACAGCTTAACGTAACCAAGTCGGAGGCCAAGCGGTCTTAGGAAGACAATGTCATAAATCAACTCCTTG
>JAZQKG010000080.1:0-12789 GCA_045542035.1 Eubacteriales bacterium
TCTCTTCTTAATCTGCTCCTTGGGAACCTTACGAAGCTTAAGACCGAAAGCCATATTGTCAAAAACAGTCATGTGAGGATAAAGAGCGTAGTTCTGGAACACCATCGCTATATCTCTGTCCTTAGGTGCTACGTCGTTAACGTATCTGTCGCCTATGTAAAGCTCGCCCTCTGAAATCTCTTCAAGACCTGCTATCATACGAAGAGTAGTGGACTTACCGCATCCCGAAGGACCAACGAAGATAAGGAATTCCTTATCCTTGATTTCAAGGTTGAAGTCGGATACGGCTACAACGCCGCCGGGGTACTTTTTGTAAATGTGTCTGAGTGAAAGACCTGCCATTTTAAAAATCTCCTGAAAATATTATTTTGATGATATAATTCTATCATAAATATTTCAATATTCCAAGATGCATTTTCACGGTTTTTAAGATTTCTTTTTGTAAATATTGTACAACAACTCGACAGATATTTGTGACAGAATTACCAACCCACACTCGCAGTTTCTAATTTATTAGAATTTTTCTTTCTGATATTTAACCACATTTAAATATATTCTTACATTTTATTATTGAAATTTTAATGAATTCCGTATATAATGTTATCAAAATGTTTTCGAGGTGTTATTATGGCAACTAACAAAATACAAACAGGTATAAGATTTGAACCTTAGCTTCTATATAAAATAACGCATGTCGCTAAACAAAATAAACGTTCGCTTAATGCCCAGCTTGAATACCTCGCGCAAAATTGCGTTAAGGATTACGAAAAAGAAAACGGCGAAATCCCGATAGACGAAAACATCCTCTACAGTAAATGATAAAAAAATCAGGCACGAAAAATGCCTGATTTTTTATTATTCAACTTCTATGCAGTATACCGTGTGGGAAGAGAGCGCGAGTGGTCTCTCCGCATTTAGCGGCTATCGCATACGGTTAAATCAGTTTGCAGCCTTTACGATAGCCGTGAACTTATCGGTTTTAAGTGACGCGCCGCCGATAAGACCTCCGTCAACGTTAACCTTTGAAAGAAGCTCTTTCGCATTAGCGTCGTTCATAGAGCCGCCGTACTGAACGGTTACTTCCTCTGCCGCATCCTTGCCAAACGCCTCAGCGATAGCCGCTCTGACAAAGCCGTTACCCTCATCTGCCTGCTCTGCGGTAGCGGTAACACCGGTACCGATAGCCCAAACGGGCTCGTAAGCTACGATAACGTTCTTAAGCTGCTCCTTTGAAATACCGGTAAGAGCAATCTTTGTCTGATACTTAAGGAGAGTTTCGGTATAGCCAAGCTCACGCTCCTCAAGCGTCTCTCCTACGCAAACAATTGCCTTGAGTCCTGCCTCAAGAGCCGCCTTCGTACGAAGATTTACGGTCTTGTCTGTCTCAGCAAAATACTGACGGCGCTCGGAGTGGCCGATAACTACGTACTCAACGCCCGCCTCAACAAGCATAGACGCTGAAAGCTCACCTGTATAAGCTCCCGACGCCTTAAAGTGAACGTTCTCCGCGCCAATCTTTATGTTAGTGCCCTTCGCAGCCTCTACTGCGGCGGGGATATCTATTGCGGGAACGCAAAGCACGATATCGCACGCGTCAAGCCCCTTTACCATAGGAGCAAGCTCGGTAATAAACGCCTTTGTTTCAGAGGGCGTCATATTCATTTTCCAGTTTCCTGCTATTACTGTTCTTCTCATTTTTATGTCCTTTTCGTTTATTTGGGGTGTCGCTCTCGTGACACCCCTGATTTTTTCATCTGATATCAATAGTATTGAAATTAAATTTGAACAACGGATTTTTGAGATAGAATCGTCGAATGGACTCCGAAGGCGTAGTTACCTACGTCGAGTGAGGAGAGTCGGCGATTATAGCCAAAATTATTTATCGAGAAGGCAGGAAACACCGGGAAGGTCCTTACCCTCAAGGAACTCGAGCGATGCGCCGCCGCCTGTAGAAATATGAGTAATCTTCGGAGCAAAGCCGAGCTGCTCGCAAGCCGCAGCAGAATCACCGCCGCCAACGATTGTTATAGCAGAGCTGTCGGCAAGAGCCTGAGCTACCGCAACAGTTCCCTTTGCGAGAGTGGGGTTCTCGAAAACGCCCATAGGTCCGTTCCAAACAACAGTCTTTGCGGAAAGAACTGCATCTGCAAAAAGCTTAGCGGTCTTAGGACCTATATCAAGTCCCTGCATATCAGCGGGAATCTTATCTGTGTCAACGTACTGAACGTCGATTTCAGCATCAATAGGATTCGGGAAATCCTTTGCAATTGCGGTGTCGATGGGGAGAAGAAGCTGAACACCGTTCTTCTCTGCCTTTGCCATCATCTCACGGCAGTAATCAAGCTTAGTTTCGTCAAGAAGAGAATTACCTACGCAGTATCCCTTTGCAGCGGCGAACGTATAAGCCATACCGCCGCCGATAATAAGAGTGTCTACCTTTGTAAGAAGATTATCGATTACGTTAAGCTTATCAGCAACCTTTGCTCCGCCGAGAATAGCGACGAAGGGACGCTCGGGATTTGAAAGAGCCTTACCCATAACGGATATTTCCTTCTGGATGAGGTAACCGCAAACCGCGGGAATATAGTCAGCGACGCCTGCTGTTGAAGCGTGAGCTCTGTGAGCCGCGCCAAACGCGTCGTTTACGAAAATATCAGCGTAAGAAGCAAGCTCCTTAGCGAAATCAGCTCCGTTCTTTTCTTCGCGGGCGTCAAATCTCGTGTTTTCAAGGAGAACAGCCTCACCCGCCTTCATAGCGGCAATCTTAGCCTTTGCATCCTCACCTATAATATCCTCTGCAAAAGTAACCTTGTTCTCTCCGAGAAGCTCGTTTATTCTGTCGCATACGGGCTTGAGAGTGAGCTTTTTCTTGTCAGACTTTGTAGCCTTTGCAAGATATTCAGCCTTTGCAGCGTCTCTTTCTGCTTCGGGAAGAGCCTCAACAGCCTTCTTCTCCTTCTTTGTAAGGCCGAATCCTTCGGTGAAAATGTTATGCGGCTTACCCATATGAGAGCAAAGAATAACCTTCGCGCCCTTATCCATAAGGTATTTAACGGTGGGAAGAGCCTCAACTATTCTCTTGTCGGAGGTGATAACTCCGTCCTTCATAGGAACGTTAAAATCGCAGCGCACAAGCACTGTTTTGCCGCCAACCTCAACGTCCTCAATGTTTTTCTTATTGTAAGTTGCCATTTTTGTTCTCCTTTTTTAATTTTATAACATTACATTATATATGTTACCACAAATATATAAAATAGTCAAGAAGTATTGTTAATTTTTTAACTTGAAAATATCAGAAAATACGTTATTTTACTTGACATTTGTAAATTAATGTTTTATAATAAATCCAATATTTATTTAGGACACGGAGAAAAATGAAGCAAAAAGAAGACGCAAGAGTAAAAAAGACAAAGGCCAAACTCATTGAATCATTTAAAGAATTACTGTCTGAAAAGACGTTTGAGGATATAACGATTAACGAAATATGCTCAAGGGCAGACGTTCGCAGAGCAACCTTTTATAAGCACTACGAGGATAAATATTCTTTTTTAAAATATTTTGTCGGTTATCTGAGAGACGAATTTGACCGCACAATTCCAAAAAGAAAAAAGCCGGACGCAACCTCGGCATATTACGTTGAATACATACGCGCAATAGTGAACTTTCTGACACAAAACGAAAACATTGTGAAAAATGTATTGCAGAGCGCAGTTTTGCACTCTCTTATAGACGTTATTAAGGAAAAAAACTTTGAGGATACCTGTGAAAGACTCAGGAAAAGCGTTGAAGAAGGTATGGCTCTTCCCGCGTCTGTTGAAATAACAGCCGCTATGATGACGGGAGCGGTTGCCAATACCCTGCTCGCCTGGTTCAAAAGCGGCAAAACCATGCCCGTCGACGAGCTTGTGTTTCAGATATCATCCGTAATAGCTTCTATGCAAAACTGAAAGGTGAAGAATGATATTTTACATTATTGGCGGTATAGCCTTAGGTATACTGCTTCTTATATTTCTTATGACGCTTATATGCTTTCTTATAGTATTTTATTCACCAAGAAGAAAGCCGCTCGGACCTGATGAATTTGAGATTCCCAAGGGTGAGATATACGAGGTATACCGCGAGGATATGATAAACTGGACTAAGGAAATCCGAGCAATGAAGAGAGAGGACATTTCGATAACCTCGCGCGACGGTTTAACTCTCAGAGGATACTATTACGAGTATTCAAATGACGCTCCCGTCGAGATTTTGTTTCACGGGTATAGGGGAAACGCCGAGCGCGACCTTTGCGGCGCGGTACATAGATGCTTCACCCTCGGAAGAAGCGCTCTTATAGTTGACCACAGAGCGTCAGGCAGAAGCGACGGGCACGTAATAACCTTTGGAATTAAAGAAAGGCTTGACGCTTTAGACTGGATAGATTTCGCGATAGATAAATTCGGAAGCGATGTAAAACTGATAATTACCGGAATTTCAATGGGAGCCGCAACCGTTATGATGACTCTTAATGAAAAGCTGCCCGAAAACGTTATATGCGCTCTTGCCGATTGTGGTTACACCTCACCCGAGGAAATTATAAAAAAGGTTCTCGGCGACCTTCATCTTCCCGTTTGGCTTTTTTATCCCTTCATAAAGCTCGGAGCAAGAGCTTTTGGCGGATTTAACCTTGAAGAGACAAGCGCCATTGAGGGTGTAAAAAACTGCAAAATCCCCATTGTTTTTATACACGGGGCGGCAGATGACTTTGTTCCGTGCGATATGAGCCGTACTTTATACGAGGTATGCGAAGCTCCCAGAAAAAAGTTGGTTACCGTGGAAGGTGTCGGTCACGGACTTGCTTTCCCCGCGGACAGAGAGGGGTACTACTCTGCCCTGCGCGAGTTTGATGCGGAATGCCGACGCATGTCTTAATTACATAAAACGAGTCCTGCCATCCGCATTGCGCGGAGTACGGCAGGACTCGTTTTTTTAGTTTCTGCTCCCTCAAACCTAAGATAATAGCTATAAATTATTTATTTGAATCTATGTGAGGAAGGTAAGCCTTCAAGTAATCAATGCCTGAGAAAAGCGTTGTGAACGCCATGATTCCCATAGCCACGTATGAAAGAATGTGATTTTCCGAGAAGAAAGGAATTATCGGCTCGACGATAAGAATTACCGTTCCTGCCATTTGTGAAACCGTTTTAATCTTTCCAAGCATGCTTGCCGCGACGACGATACCGCTCTTACCGGCAACGACGAGTCTGAGGCTTGTCACTCCAAGCTCGCGAAGAAGTATAATCAGAACGACCCATACGAAAACAAGCGCAAGCGTAGTGTTTCCAAGCAGGAGCATCCACACGAGTATGGATATCATAGACGAAAGCACCATAAACTTATCGGCAAGCGGGTCAATAAACTTACCGAAATCGGTAACGAGGTTATATTTTCTCGCAATCTTGCCGTCGAGCATATCTGTAAGTCCCGTGAGGATATAAACTATTGCCGGCACAACGAAGCCCCATATCTCTATATTGCGCATAAAAAGAAGCGTAGCGACGAAAACCGGAACGAGACACACTCTGATAAGAGAAAGTGTGTTTGGTATATTCATAGAAGATTTTTTCATTTTAAAGAAGTCCCTTCAATATAATTTTCAACTTTCAATTTTCAATTTTCAACTTTCAATTCTGCTGCCCACGAGGTCGTAGTCAAGAGCCTCGGTAATCTTCACGTCAATGAATTCGCCTTTTTCGACTTTCCTCTTCGACGTGAAATAAACTCTTCCGTCTACGTCGGGCGCATCCTGATACGAGCGTCCGTAATATATCTCGGCAACTGTGTCAAATCCGTCGCAAATAACGGTATACGTATTGCCTATTTTAGATTCATTCTGCTCCTCTGTGACGGTCAGCTGAGTCTGCATAAGTATATCGTATCTGTCCTGCTTTGTCTGCGGGTCGACTCTGCCGTCAAATTCCGCGGCAGCCGTTCCCTCCTCCTCTGAGTATGTAAAAGCTCCGAATCTGTCAAACTTTGCTTCCTTTATAAACTCGCAAAGCTCTGTGAAGTCCTCATCGGTTTCACCGGGAAAACCGACCATTGCCGTCGTGCGAAGTACAACACCCGGCACTCTTTCGCGGAGCTTTTCCACCGTCTCGCATATAAGCGCCTTTCCGCCATGGCGGTTCATACGTGTAAGTACGCTGTCGGAGATATGCTGAATCGGAATATCCATATATTTAAGCAGTCTCGGATTGTTCCGCATTTCTTCTATAAGTTCATCGGTTATCTTATCGGGATAGCAGTAAAGCAGACGAATCCATGGAATGTCGGTTGCCCTGCATATCTCGCGCACAAGCCTCGCGAGGCTGTACTCTCCGTATATATCAAGTCCGTAGCGTGAGGTGTCCTGCGCTATGAGGTTTAGCTCCTTAACACCGAGCGCCTCGAGATCGCGCGCCTCGGCTACTATATCCTCAACAGTCCTGCTTCTGAATTTCCCTCTTATAAGAGGTATCGCGCAATAGGTACACCTATTGTCACAGCCCTCGGCAATTTTGAGGTATGCCGAATGCTCGTCTGCCGTAAGTATTCTGTCACCGCCGAGCTTCGAGGTGTTTTTATCCTTGAACGAAGTATACTTTTCCCCGCGCATAACCGCCTCGCAAGCCTCGGCAATATCCGATATGCTTCCGACTCCTACGAGAGCGTCAATCTCCGGCAGCTCATTCATAACTTCCTCGCGGTATCTTTCAACGAGGCACCCCGTGGCAATTATATGGCGACATTTACCCCATTCCTTGAGCTTTGCCGCATCAAGTATATTGTCAATAGCCTCCTGCTTTGCGCTCTCTATAAATCCGCAGGTGTTTATAACTATTATTTCAGCCTCCGTCTCATCGGGAGTAATTTCAAATCCCGCGTCGTGAAGCTTTCTTAACATTACCTCGGTGTCAACAAGATTCTTTGAGCATCCGAGGGATATAAAACCAACTTTTGTCATTTTTTCTTTCCGTTGTTTTAAGAATTTTTATTTAAGTAAATTTTTAAATCTCGGTCTGAATTTTTCAAAATAGACCCGCACGAGTACTGTGATAAACAAATCGTAAGCAATAAACGCTACGTTCATAAGAACATATATAGCCGCCTTAAGCCATACTTTATCCACAGCGAAAAAGGGTATACCGAGTATAAACTCGACGGCGAATATAAGCACCCATATGATAGCGTTAATAAACAAGAGCTTCGCTATTATCCATATTTTCCGCGGGAGCTTTTCTATATAGGCCTTGAGTATGGGATATATCCCGAAAATGAGGAAATATTCCATCCATACAATGCTGCCCGGGAAGCACACGAACGTCGTAAGAGACGTGCACAGCCAAACGAGCCATGTGTAAGGAGAGCCAATTTCAATATAAACAAAGCAAACAAGAAGAGACGCAAGAGCGCAAACCGAGAGGTCAAGCACCTCAATGACAGCGCCAAGCACCATAAAAACCGTACTCAGCGCGACTATCATAGCGCTGAGCGTTATTTTTTTCGTTTTTCTCATATGCAGGGCATTAGATCTCCGCCCATACACTCGCAAAGGCAGTCCATGCAAAGAAGATTAGCGCAGCAATTGCAGGCGTCGTCAGAAGATGACCTCGGACGCTGATTATATCCGCCAGCGCCGCCGTAATAGGTGCTTCCGTATCCGTTTGCGGTGTTGTTAAACATTTCCTTCGCCTTCTGGTATTCTATATTTCCGGGGTCCATAGTGCAGGCTATTTCAAGCTCGCGCATAGCGTCGTTTACTCTGTTCTGACTCATAAGAACAACGCTTACAAGATAATGCCATTCAGCCCCTCTTTCACCGTCGGGAATCTTGAAAAGCTCCTCGTTCGCATCTCTGAAACGGCGCGCGTTTACCTTTTTTCTTATCTCACCGTATACACCCGAGGTTGAACCCGTGTAATAATTTCCGCTGTTTTGATTACTTGATTTGCCTGACGCGCGCATCTTCTGAATTTCATCGTACGCCGCGTTTATCTCCTGCATTTTTTCACTTGCAAGGTCTTTTAATGGGTTATCATCCGAATAATTATCGGGATGATATTTTCTCGCAAGCTCACGATATGCGTTTTTAATTTCTTCATCCGTCGCGTTTTTTGAAACGCCAAGGATCTCATATGCGTTTTTCAATATTTTTCTCCTTCATTTTATTCTTGCTCGGAAAAATTCAAAGAAGTCATATTTTTATTTTCACAGCTTTCGCCGTCAAGAAAATCTATACGTTTAATAAGTCCGAGATATATGATGTTTTTTACTATATTCTCGATAGTATATCTATTGTTAAACGGCATCAGATTTACCGCCGCTTCCATACCGCGACACTCAGAGATAAGAGCGCACTTGATAAATTTTCTATTCTCATCGGTAAGCGGATTTCCGCTGTAAAGAAGAACGTAGGGATTATATTTTCCCGATATTCTGTCCTCCTCATAATCCTCAGCCGCGTCAGCCGCGTATATAAACCTGCCGAGCCTATAGCCAAACTCTCGGCATATCTTTTCACCGTCACCCTCAAGCCCGTGCGAAAAAACCTTACCGAGCAGCTCGCCGAAAAGAGCCGCCGGCTCGTCAACGCTTGGCGTGTTTTTCTCTTCAAGAAGCCTTATTTCGTAAAGCTTTCTTTCGATTATTTCAGAAAGCTCCTTGATATCCGCGCGCTTCGCGCCCGATGCGATTATAGGCTTTGCAGGGGAAAGAAGCATTCTTTTTCGAAATCCCTCGTCCGCGATATCGTCAAGCACCTTATGATAGGTAAGTATCGCGAAGGCTCGCGCCGTATATTCGGTAGCGGAATTTTCGTTCAGCATACAGCGTTTTTTCATCGGGTGAGCGATGCACCTTTTTTTCTTCGCGGATATTTCGGAGTCGGGAATATAAAGCATTCGAACGAGCGCAAGAAGCACGCTGTCATAGCTCAGAGTAATATTCGAGAGCGCACCCGTGTGCTTTTTCATAGAGCGGCAGATGCCGCAGTAGGTCGCGCGGTAGAACTCATAATCCTTAACGAGAAGCTCCGACGCGACCGGCTTTACGTATCCGAACATATTATTTCTTCGCGTCGCCCATTCCCTTGCGTGTAAGGGAAATTCTGTGCTTTGCGACGTCAACGTCCTTAATTCTTACTTCAATTATATCACCCGTCTTAAACATCTCTGAGGGATGCTTAATATATCTGTCGCTCATCTCGGAGATGTGAAGAAGTCCGTCGTGATGAACTCCGATATCAACGAAGCATCCGAAATCAACGACGTTTCTTACCGTTCCGTTAAGGAGCATATCGGGTTTAAGGTCATTTATGTCGAGAACGTCTGTTGAAAGAATGGGAGCAGGAGCGTCGTCGCGGATATCGCGTCCGGGCTTCTCAAGCTCTCCTATAATATCTTCAAGAGTCGGCTCACCGCATCCAAGCTCCTTTGCAAGCTTTGCGAGGCCGTACTGCTGAACCTTGAATCTGAGGAGAGTGAGGTTATTGTTTCTCACGTCCTCGGTAGTGAAGCCAAAGCGCTTGAGAAGGTCCTCTGCTATTGCGTAGGACTCGGGGTGAACGCCCGTGCAGTCAAACACCTCGTCAGCGCCGGGAATACGAAGGAAGCCCGCGCACTGCGTGAATGCCTTATCACCAATCTTCGGAACCTTAAGTATCTGCTTTCTTGACTTAAATTCTCCGTACTCTTCTCTGTACGCAACTATATTCTTTGCGGCTGTAACGTTGATACCCGAAACGTAGGAAAGAAGCGAGTATGACGCTGTGTTGATATCAACTCCGACTCCGTTAACGCAGTCCTCAACTACTCCTCCGAGAGCCTCGGTAAGCCTTGCCTGCTTCATATCGTGCTGATACTGACCGACACCTATCGCCTTAGGCTCTATCTTAACGAGCTCGGCAAGGGGGTCCTGAAGACGTCTCGCAATTGAAATTGCGCTTCTTTGCATAACGTCGAAATCCGGGAACTCCTCGGTCGCAAGCTTTGACGCGGAATAAACCGATGCGCCTGCCTCGGAAACTATCGTATACTTAACGCCCTTCGGGCAGGATGGGTCGCGGATAACGCGCTCTGCGATAAACTTCTCCGACTCACGAGACGCAGTTCCGTTTCCTATTGAAATTATATCAACCTTGTTCTTTATAACGAGGCGAAGAACTATAGCCTTGGATTTTTCAAGGTCGTCCTCGTTCACTCTGTCTTTTGAGCGGAAGGGATATATAACCGCGGTATCCATAACCTTACCCGTCTTATCAACGACAGCAAGCTTACATCCGTGACCGTAACCGGGGTCGTATCCGAGAACGGTCTTTCCCTTTATGGGTGAAACGAGAAGAAGGTTTCTGAGGTTTTCCGAGAACACCTTCAAAGCTCCCTCGGACGCATCGTCAAAGAGCGAGGTTCTTACTTCCCTCTCGATAGCCGGGAAAAGAAGGCGGTCGTAAGCGTCCTTAAGCGTCGACATAATGTAAGGAAGCGCCGCAGACTCCTTGTTGGTGACTACCTTTGATACGAGCTGAGCGATTCCGTCCTCCTCCGGAAGCGTTACCGCAACCTTGAGGAAATCTTCCTTTTCGCCTCTGTTTATAGCAAGGACTCTGTGTCCCTTAAGCTTCTTTATCGGCTCGGAGAACTCGTAATAATTCTCGTAAACCGAGGGCTCTTCCTTAGCCGCTTTAGTAGTAAGCGAGCCGTAGCTCATAGTAAATTCGCGGAGAAGCTTTCTTATCTCTGCGTTGTTCGAAACGTCCTCGGCAATGATATCCGACGCTCCCTGAAGCGCAGCGGCAACGTCGGGCACTTCCTTACCCTCTTCCTCTGAGATGAATTCCTTTGCGTATTCGTCGATAGCAACGTCGTATACGTCGCGCTGCTCAAGTATATAATTTGCAAGCGGCTCAAGTCCCTTTGCTCTCGCTATGGATGCGCGAGTCGTACGCTTAGGCTTGAAGGGACGGTATATATCCTCAAGCTCGACGAGAGTCGTAGCGTTATTCAGCGCAAGAGTTATTTCGGGCGTAAGCTTTTCCTGCGCCTCGATAAGAGAGGATATCTCCTGTCTGCGCTCTTCAAGCTTGCGAAGATACTGAAGTCTGTCGTTAAGGTCACGGAGAGTCGCGTCGTCAAGGCTTCCCGTCACTTCCTTACGGTATCTTGAAATAAAGGGTATGGTATTACCCTCGTCAATAAGCTCAACGGTCTTTTCAACCTGCTCCTCTTTAATGTTAAATTCTTTAGCAAGTGTCTTTAAAATGTCCATTATATTTTTCCTTCCATATGGATTATAAAACTATTTATACTGCCCTCTCTTCAAGAAGCTTTATCTCCCCGTCGGTAAGATAGCGCCACTCACCTCTCGCAAGTGATTCGTCAAGAGGTATTCCCGCGAACTTAACTCTTTCAAGATAGGTGACCCGATTGTCAAAGGAGGCTATCATTCGCTTTATCTGATGATATTTACCTTCGGTAAGAACGATTCTTCCCCGCATTCTGTCAGGGTCGCAGTGAAGCTCCGATGGCTTACATTCATACCCGTCGCGCAGTGTTATCCCGCTAACAAAGGAATCCTCAGCGCTCATAGGCAGCGGCTCTGCGCACTCGAAAACGTATTCCTTCTCAACGTGGCGCTTCGGTGAAAGAAGCGTGTGAGCAAGAGCGCCGTTATTCGTGAGAATCATAAGTCCAACCGTATCTCTGTCAAGCCTTCCCACAGGGAAAAGCTCCTGCCTGCGAAGCTCCTCAGGAAGAAGCTCGGTAACGACCGGCAGCTTTGAATCCTCTGTTGCGCTTACGTATCCCTCCGGCTTGTTAAGCATCACGTAGGTATACCTTCGGTAAAGAACCTCGCGGCCCATAAAGGTCACCCTCTGACGCTCGGGGTCGATATGCTTTGAGGTATCACGCTCGGGCGCGCCGTCAACTAAAAGCTGACCGCGCTTTGCGGCAATAGCGGCTTCCTTCCTCGACGCAAGTCCCATTTCCGATATAAATTTATCTAAACGCATATCACACCGCCCCTCATGGCAATTACCTTAATATTTTAACATATATTCGCCTTTTTGTAAAGACATTATTTAAAATATTTAAATCTTTACAAATAATATTATTTTCCGTAATATAATAGAATTTAAAAAACGTAAAAGGCATTCCCTCGCGAGAACGCCTTTTATCATATTTATATATTTATCTGAAAATCAAACAACTCCCTGAGCAAGCATTGCGTCGGCAACCTTAATAAAGCCTGCAATGTTAGCGCCCGCAACGAGGTTGCCCTCCATACCAAAGGTCTTTGCAGCCTTAACGGATGCATCGAAGATGTTCTTCATAATAACCTTGAGCTTTTCGTCAACCTCTTCCGCGCTCCAGGAGTAACGCATGGAGTTCTGTGACATTTCAAGACCGGAAACGGATACGCCGCCTGCGTTAACTGCCTTAGAGGGAGCAACGATAGCGCCGTTTGCCATGAGGTATGCAACTGCCTCGTTGGTTGTGGGCATGTTGGAAACTTCAACGTAATATTTTACGCCGTTGACAACAATCTTCTTAGCCTCTTCCATTCCAACCTCATTCTGAGTTGCGCAAGAAGTCGGATCGTAGCCATGTCGTTCTGTGAGCCAAGGAGTTGATTTATGACATTGTCTTCCTAAGACCGCTTGGCCTCCGACTTCGTTGGTTGTGGGCATGTTGGAAACTTCAACGTAATATTTTACGCCGTTGACAACAATCTTCTTAGCCTCTTCCATTCCAACCTCATTCTGAGTTGCGC
>JAZQKG010000081.1:0-5854 GCA_045542035.1 Eubacteriales bacterium
GACCTTGTTGTTAAGCTCCATAAGATCTACAAAGCCTGAGCTGAGAAGGTTTTTGGCAAGTCTTATACCCGATTCGCTTTCCGGGAAAATAACCTTGTCGGCGCCGACCTTTGTTAAGATTTTTTTGTGCATCTCATTGGCGCATTTCGCAATAACCGTTTCAACTCCGGCTTCCTTGCAAAGCGCTGTAGCCATAACGCTTGACTCCAGATTGCTTGCCATGGATATTATAACTACGTCAAAATTTTCTATTCCAAGGCTCTTTATTATCTCGGGATCGGTTATATCCGCGCATTTACATATAGGAATATCTGCAATAGCGGAATTTACTACCGATTCGTTTGAATCTACCGCAAGCACCTCGGCTCCGTTTTTTATAAGCTCTTTTGCTACCGAAATTCCATATCTTCCAAGGCCGAAAACGGCATAATTTTTATGTATACTCATATATCCTCCATTATCCTACGCTTATGTCTTCCGTAGGATTTTTTATAATATTAGGATTGCTTTTCTTTATGCTGAAGGCAATCGCGAGTGAGATTGGACCGATTCGTCCAAGATACATAGTTGCTGTAATGACGAGCTTTCCGAAGAGGTCTAAGGACGGCGTTAAATTCCTTGTAAGCCCGACTGTTGCGGTTGCGCTTACCGTTTCATACAGAATGTCGATTGCGTCAGCGTCCATTTTGGCTACAAGCAGAACGGTTGCAATGAAAAAGGTGAAAAAGGACATCGTCAGGACCGCAACCGCTTTTCTGATAGCCGGCTTTGGAATGCTTCTATTAAAAAGCGTTGCTTCATCTTTGCTTTTTATAGTGGAGGCTGCCGTAGCTATTAAAACCACGAATGTAACGGTTTTTATACCTCCCGCCGTACCTACAGGCGAACCGCCGATAAACATCAGAAAAATAGACACTATTGCGGACGCATCTGTAAGGTTCTCTTGCGGCAGCGTTGCAAATCCTGCAGTCCTGGTTGTTACGGATTGAAAAATTGACGCTTGTATTTTATCAAGGAAAGACAGATTTTTCATCGTCAGTGGATTGTTATATTCAAAGGAGAATATGAGCACAGCTCCCATAAGAATAAGTATCAGCGTAGCTGAAATAGCTATTTTGCTGTGTAGCGTAAGTTTTTTATAAGCCTTAACTCCCTGGTTTTTTAAATCTTTTGTGACACGGATAACGTCCCACCAAACGACGTATCCTATACCGCCGAGAATAATCAGAAGACAAGTGACGGTGTTTACTATTGGATTTGTAGTATAGCCGCACAGGCTGTTTTCCGAAATAATATCAATTCCCGCATTACAAAAAGCCGATACCGAATTAAATACAGATATCCATATGCCCTTGGCGCCGAAATCGGGCACAAATACGGTCATATAGAGAAGGGCTCCTGCCAATTCTATAATTAAAGTTCCTATAATGACTTTTTTTACAAATGCAGTCAGTCCGGTAAGCGTGTTAAGATTAAAGGTATCTTGCAGCAGAATTCTGTTGCCGAGACCTATTTTTTTATGGAGTGTAATCATTATTCCGGACATAACGGTGACAATACCGAGTCCGCCTAACTGTATGAGTATGAGAAGAACAATTTGACCGAATATACTCCAGGTCGATACTGTGGGAAGTGTAACGAGTCCGGTAACACAGGTTGCTGATGCGGCGGTGAACAGAGCATCTATATAAGGCACCGATTCTCCGCTTGCGGAACTTATGGGGAGCGATAAAAACAGGCTGCCAACAAGAATCGCAGTCAAAAAGCTCAACATAATTATTTGCGATGTTGAAAAAGAAAAACGTCTTTTTTTATTCATTATTTTCCTTTCAAAGAAGTTTTTTGTTTAAGCAATTTTTAAATGATTATAGCATTTTTTTTGCGTTATGTCAAGAAGGAAAGGAGAGGTGTATAAATGCTATTCAAGTATTTTGTTATATCTCAATAAAAAAATAAAAAAATTGCAATTGAAATATGTAAAAAATAAAATTTGATTTTTTCTTCTCGATGTGATATAATATATAAGTTAAAAATTTTAATTTATTGAAAAATTGGAAAAAGAGGAAAGAATATGAAGCGTACCGATCTTAGAAACATCGCTATTATCGCTCACGTTGACCACGGAAAGACTACTCTCGTTGACGAGATGCTTCGCCAGGGCGGTATATACCGCGAAAATCAGGAAATGGCAGAGCGCGTTATGGATTCAAACGACCTTGAGCGCGAGCGCGGAATAACGATACTTGCAAAAAATACCGCTATATACTATAAGGACGTAAAGATAAACGTCGTAGACACTCCGGGCCACGCGGATTTTGGAGGAGAGGTTGAGCGTATACTCAAAATGGTAAACGGAGTTATACTTTTAGTTGACGCCGCGGAGGGTCCTATGCCTCAGACGAGGTTCGTTCTTGAAAAGGCTCTTTCAATGAACCACAGGGTAATAGTCGTCGTTAATAAGATTGACCGCCCTGACGCCCGTCTTGACGAGATAGGAGATGAGGTTCTCGAGCTTCTTCTTGAGCTTAACGCGACGAATGAGCAGCTTGACTCTCCCATGCTTTTCTGTTCGGGAAGAGCGGGTACGGCTTCCTTTGACCCGCATACTCCGGGAACAGACCTTACCCCGCTTCTTGACACTATTCTTGAATACATGCCTGCGCCCGAGGGGGAGGAGGACGAGCCGCTTCAGCTTCTCGTTTCATCCATAGACTATAATGAATTCGTAGGAAGAATAGGTATCGGTCGCATAGAGCGCGGAACTTTGAAGCAGGGGCAGGGCGTCGCTATCTGCAATTATCATAACAGTGATGGAAAATCGAGACCCGCAAAAATAGTTTCGGTATACCAGTTTGACGGACTTAAGCGAGCGCAGGTCACCGAGGCGAAGGTTGGAGATATCGTTTGTTTCTCTGGATGCGAGGATATCTCAATAGGTGACACGGTATGCTCTTCCGCTAAGGTTGAGCCTCTCGAATTCGTTAAGGTTGGAGAGCCTACGATGGAAATGACCTTCTCCGTAAACGATTCGCCTTTCGCAGGCAAAGAGGGTAAATACGTTACCTCACGCCACCTTCGCTCAAGACTTTACAGAGAGCTTCTCCGTGACGTTTCTCTCAGAGTTTCAGACGGTGAAACGACGGACAGCTTCCGCGTTGCGGGAAGAGGCGAGATGCACCTTTCTATCCTCGTTGAAAATATGCGACGCGAGGGATACGAGCTTTGCTGCTCAAACCCCAGAGTGCTTTATAAGGAAATAGACGGAGTTAAGTGCGAGCCCATCGAGGACGTAATAATCGACGTGCCCGAGGAATATCTCGGCGCTGTAATGGAAAAGCTCGGAGCAAGAAAGGGAACTCTCGTTGATATGCAGCTTAACGGCAACCGTCAGAAGCTCTTCTACTCAATTCCCACAAGATGCCTTTTCGGTTACAGAAGCGAGCTTCTTACCGATACGAGAGGAGAGGGAATAATATCTACTCTTTTCGCGGGATACGAGCCTTTCAGGGGAGAGATAAAGACACGCTTTACCTCGTCTCTTATAGCATCTGAGACGGGAACGTCAACCACGTACGGACTGTTTCAGGCTCAGGACAGAGGACCTCTCTTTATCGGTCCCGCAACTCCGGTTTATGAGGGAATGATAGTCGGTGAAAACCCGAAGCCCGACGATATAGAGGTTAACGTTTGCCGCGAAAAGCATCTTACTGCTATCCGCTCATCCGGAGCTGATGAAAAGCTCACTCTTATAACACCTGTTCAGCTCTCTCTTGAAGAGGCTATCGAGTTTATATGCGAGGACGAGCTTATAGAGGTAACGCCCAAGAGCATAAGACTTAGAAAGGTCGTGCTTGACACTCCTGCAAGAAAGAGAATACAGGCGCAGAAGAGAGCGGCTCTCAAGGAAAACAAGTGATAAAATAGGGGCTGTCTGATTTAGGCAAAAAAATAGCGGAGATATCATGGAAACGTGGTATTTCCGCTTTAATTTTGAAGAATTATTCTTGTCTTAGCCTCTTCAGGCGGAAAGAAGATTTTTGCACCTTTTTATATCGGGCGCGAAAATCAGAATAAAGGCGAAGAGAAGTATAATCCTTGATACAAGTACTTCTCTTAAGATAAACAAGAGCGGGGAGAAAAAAAGGAGAAGGCTGATGCACTTTATCAGTGCGCGCCGGCTAATCGGATTTTCTCCGAGAAGCTTTTTTGATGAGGACAGGTTAAGCGAGAAAAGGACGAAATATGATATAAAAGTGCTGCACGCCCCCCCGATATATCCGAAATTACGGATAAGAGTAATAGAAATAATTACCGACATGATGGCTGACAGTAAAGAGTTTTTCAGAATAAGGAACTGTTTATTAAAATGAAGAATACAGCTTGTGAGAAGAGAGGAGAGAAAGACGAACGCTACGGAAGCTGAAACGGGGTAGATAACTGAAAGCGCATCAGTGTATTCATCGGGCGCTAAAATGCTGAAAATTTCGGGTATGGCTGTGAGATATACGAGCGTTAGGGCGCATATGGCGCTCATAGAGGCGCTGAATGCTTCTTTTATTTTTTTCGTTTCCTTTGCACTTAATTTACGTATTATCCATGGCGCAAATCCGAGCGCCAGCCCTCCCGTCATAAGTGACAGCATATATCCCGCAGAATACGCAACCGAGTATTTTCCAACAGCCGCCTCTCCAAGCGTTTTCGCAATTATTATCTTATCGTTTTGCGCTATAACCGAGAGGGAAAGATAATGCGGAATCATTGGCAGACAGACCGAAAACAAGAATTTCCATACGTCTTTTGAATAGATTCTTTTGCTTTTTTTGAGAATTCCCCAAATTATAGGGATGGCAAATGCTGAGCTGACCGCGAGAGGCGCTGTTATACGAGCTATTCCGCCGATACCTAAGCGTATCATTAAAAGAGCGAGAAGCGGTGACAGTATACCGCTCGCTGTGTTTATGAGAGCCACGGGCTTGTAATCGTATGAATATCTCTTTTTTGCAAAATATATTCCTTCTGCCGAATTTATGAATATCTGAATGATAAGTAAGACGGTAATTTCCGTGGCGAGGGACGTCGCACTGTTTACTGAGCTTTTGAATAACATATATACAGCAAAAAAGAATAAACTCAAAAAAATTTGCAATCCAAGCGCGGAGGAGAGAAATCTGTCTCTTTCTTTACCATCAAATTTGCTAAGACCGAGATAAGCCGCATTCCCGGAAATCTCAAGCGTTGTTATAACCGTAAAAATGCCCATATAGCTTGTGTAAAGCGAATATATTCCGTATTCTCCAGGTGAAAGGATACGGGTAAACAGCGGTGTGAAAATGAAGGTTGCTCCGCGAGATATCATATTTGAAAGGGAATACCAAAGAGACGCTGCCGCCGGAAGATTTATTTTCTGAAGCCTTTTGTTTTTAGTAATCAACGTTAATTGCCTTTTTAAAATTTTTTATAGTTTGCCCCAAAGGCGAGATAAAATTTACTTAAAGGCGATATTGTGTGAAACGCTTTTATTACAAATGCTTCATTTTTTTATAAAATTTGGTTAGATTTCCATATAATATGCAAGAAATTTCAAAAAACTTGCATCTAACTATTGATTTTGTTTCTTAAATATGATAGAATTTACATATATTTTATTTGGAGGATTAAACCAATGTTTAAATCAGAATATCTTAACGACCTTATGGCGCGCGTAGAGCGCCGTAATCCCGGTGAGCCTGAGTTTCACCAGACAGTGCGCGAGGTTCTCGAATCAATCGAGCCCGTGCTTGAGCAGCGCCCCGAATACGTAAAGTCGGGAGTTATTGAAAGACTCGTTGAGAAGTCGGAGGCCAAGCGGTCTTAG
>JAZQKG010000082.1:0-6272 GCA_045542035.1 Eubacteriales bacterium
CCAAGGAGTTGATTTATGACATTGTCTTCCTAAGACCGCTTGGCCTCCGACTTTGTTCGTGGCGATGCTCAAGCTCTTTTATATCATTTTCAAGAGTATCTTTTTTCTCCATTGCGAGAAGTATGCTTTTTCCGTCAAGCAAAGACCAAGGTGTAGTAATCAATGCAGCCTCTTTATTATGCTCGCGTATAAGCTTAACCGCCTCTTCAATCTTCGCTTCTTTCACTGTGTCTGTATGCGAAAGTATTATTGACGATGCGTTTTCAATCTGGTCATTAAAGAATTCACCAAAATTCTTCATATACATCTTACATTTTCCGCTGTCAACAACCGTTGCGAAGCAGTTAATTACCGCATCCTTTGACGTTACTTCTTTAACCGCGCGTATAACGTCAGAAAGCTTACCTACTCCGGAAGGCTCTATAACTATTCTGTCGGGGTGATATTCGTCAAAAACTTTGCCAAGCGCCTTTGTAAAGTCGCCTACAAGAGAACAACATATACAACCCGAATTCATTTCCGTAATTTCTATTCCGGCATCCTGAAGAAAACCACCGTCAATACCTATTTCACCAAATTCATTTTCAATAAGAACGACCTTTTCACCAGCATACGCTTCTTTTATAAGTTTTTTTATAAGAGTGGTTTTGCCTGCACCGAGGAAACCGGAAAAAATATCTATCTTTGTCATTTAAGAATATCTCCTAAAAATATTTATTAATAATATAATTATAATACTTATTTAAATAATTGTCAAGAAAAAAATACAAATACAGATTTGGAGAGCAAAATGAAAATATTGCTAATTTCCGCAGGAACAAAAAAAGAAGGCGCTACAGAACGCGCGTTATATGAAGCCGAGCGAACGTTAAAAAAATCGGGAGCAAGCTGTAAAATATTCAGACTTTTTACATCTGCAGTAGAAACCTGCTCGGGCTGCGGAGCTTGCGCTGAAAACGGAAAATGTATACATAATGATGAAGCTTCAAAATTAATAGAGTTATGCAAAGGTTACGACGGATATATAATCTTCACACCCGTACACTATGGCGGTGCGTCCGGAACGCTGAAAGCAACACTATCAAGACTTTTTATCTCAAACAAAAAAGAACTTGAATATAAGCCAGCTGCGGCAGTTGCGGTATCAAGACGGGGAGGAAACGTTACAGCGCTTGAAGAGATTACCCGCTTTTTCTCGTTTGCCTCCATGCCAACTGTTTCCGGAAATTACCCCGGAATTATTCACGGAACAAATTATGAAGAGGCAGGAGAGGACCTTGAGGGTTTACAAACTATAAGAAGTATCGTTGAGAATATGATGTGGCTCATAAGATGTATTGAAGCGGGCAAAGCCGTCGGAATCAACCGTCCGACACCCGAAGAAAAAATAAAAACAAGTTACATAAGATGAGGAGAGAGGCTACGTAACCTCTCTCCTCATCTTATTAATCACACCTATATCAGAAAATGGAATACTCTTCCCGCAAAAATTTATAGAAGTTTCGTGACCTTTTCCAAGTATTAAAACAACATCTCCAATATTAGCCTCATTCACTGCGTAATATATCGCAGCTTCCCTGTCGGTTATTATTTTAGCCTTTGTCTTATCCTCAAACTCCTCGTATATATCCGCGCATATAGAAAGCGGAAACTCGAACCCTGGGTTATCCGACGTTATAACGGAAAAATCAGCCAGCTTTTCCGCAACGCACGCTAATTCCTGACGTCGACTATAGCTTCGCTCACCTACAGAGCCGAAAACACAAATTATTTTTTTACCAAACAGTCTCCTTGATAAATTTATTATCTCGGTCATACTTTCCCTGTTATGAGCATAATCTATGACAACATTTTTTCCAAGCAAATTAACATATTCAAACCGACCGGGAACGGTAGCCGAAGATATATATTTTGAGAGCTTTGATATGGGATATCCGGTCATCTCCCGGGCGACAGCTAATGCAAGCGTAGCATTTCTTGCATTATATATTCCCGGAAGTGAACAAGATACGGATAGACCGCAAACAGAAAATTTTGAACCCTCATGCGAATCTATGAAATTATTTATTACATAGTTGGAATTTGACGAAAAACCGCACTTTATAACTCGAGGAATATCTGCTGCCATGTACATAGAATAATTGTCATCTGAATTAATTACTCCGCGCTTTGCGCCGTATGACGAAAACAAACTTCTCTTGGATGAAAGATAATCCGAAAAGGTAGGATGCTCAAATTCACCTATATGATCGCGTCCTATACCTGTAAAAACGACGTAATCAAAAGGTATTCCGTAAACTCTGTAATCCTTAAGCGCTTGGCTTGAAACCTCAATTATTACAACTTTAATTCCGCGCCTGTATACGTTTTTGAGCAGTGGAAAAAGAACGGTTGGATCAGGCGTCGTATTTTTTGTTTCGGCAAAAAAATCCCCGCTTACACCAAGCGTTCCTATAACTATATTTTTTATACCTATTCCGCAAAGTATATCGGATAAAAAGCACGCCGTTGAAGTTTTCCCTTTGGTTCCGGTTATACCGACGAAAAACAACTTTTTTTCAGGATTTCCATTCAAATTCGCGCACAGTTCTGCCAATGTTTTTCTTGGCTTTTCCGAATAAATCGTTATAATATTCGCCTTTTTTTCTATTTTCTCGGCTGAAACAAAAACACGTGCTCCTTGATTATACGCCTCTTCTATAAAATCGTTACCGTTGAATTTAGAACCGCAAACGGCAACAAAAAGCGAGCCTGCCCTACACTTATTTGAATCAGCCGTAACAGACGTAACCTCGATATCTCGAAAATTATCTATCCGTATATCTTTTATTCCCTCAATTAATTTTGACAGCTTCATATTATTTATATACTGTTATTCACCCTCAAAATTTTTCTTTATTGAATTTGACAAACGTGCATTATGAATCTTAACGTATATACGCCTTTTTACTCCCTCATAAGAATTATTATAAGGAGAATAATCTACTCCTTCATTTACAAAACTTGCGGCTCTGTCTGCGTTTTTCACATTAGAGTACTTTATCACCGACTTGTGAGGCGGATAGTGCCAATATATCTTTTTGTATGAAAAATCAGGCTCGATATTTTCTCCTCTCGCGCTGCGGACAAGAAGCTCGGCTATATTAACCCCCGCAGCTCTCAGATAATCGCAGCTTCTGCCCTGCCTCATATTAATTTCAAGCACATATTTTTTGTTGCCATCACTCATTATGTCAAAATTTGCAAACCCCGTGTATTTTATACCGTTTAAAAAATCTATGAGCTTAAAGCATATTTCATCGGGTGATACAGTTATTATCGCAGAATGGTTTCCAAAAGACGTTTTCCCAATTTCTTCAAGTACGACGTCTCCGTATACGCATCGTACGACACGTCCGTTACTGTCGGAAAACGTAGTTAAAACCTTGTTTGTGTTATTCGTTCCGATTTTTTTTTGCAATATGATTCTTTTCCCATATCCCGAATTGAATATTTTATCAATCGTTTTTTCGGCTTCATATCTATTCTCGGGAAAATAAACCTTCCGCATATTCGGAAAGGGATTGTTCCAATATTCAGTGCTGTCTGATGGTTTTAGCACCGCGGGATACGGTACGCCCGTAATTTTTTTATCTGTAATTTTTTCACCGGGCTCAAATGAAACGTATTCGGGATACGGAATCTCAGCTTTCTTTGCCGAATCATAAAATCCGCATTTATCAGAAAGCTTCTGCCATATATTTTTGTCCGGAATGTGTATATGATATAGTTCTGAAAGAGCCGCAGATGCATCCTCAAGCATTGCCACATACCAATCTGCGCACGGTATAAGAAAAAGCTCGGCGCTTGAATTTTCCGCGGCGAACTTTAAAAGCTCGGGAATAGCAATCCTAATATCTCTAAATCCCGGACATATATGTGTTTTTATGAACTTTGAGTTTTCCGTTGCTCCGCATCTGTGCCTCGTGAAAGCATATGAGCTTATGCCGTACGCTTCACGAAACGCAAGCGCAACGGAATATGCGTTAAGATCTCCGCCCATAAGCACGGGAATTATTTTTGCTTGACTACTCATCAAACTCCTTCCGTACCGTATTACTTTGCAAACTCTCCAACCGTATCGAAATCGCAAAACCCGTTTTGTCTGAAAAATTCATACGCCGCTATAGCAACTGAATTTGAAAGATTGAGGCATCTTACAGATTTAATCATTGGTATTCTGACGGAATTTTCAAGATTGGCTTTTACAAGTTCTTCGGGAAGCCCGACCGATTCACGTCCGAATACAAGAAAACAACCTTCCGGATATTTGATATCCGTATAACAATTTTTACCTTTTGAAGAAAAGAAATAAAGATTAGTCCCACTATTCTTTTCCATAAATTCATTATAACTGTCATAATATGTGACGTCAAGCTTATCCCAATAATCAAGTCCTGCCCTCTTGAGCGTTCTGTCAGATATTTCAAAGCCGATAGGACGGATTATATGAAGTGCTGCTCCCGTCACAGCGCATGTTCTCGATATATTACCCGTATTTTGAGGAATTTCCGGCGAATACAGTACTATGTTAAGTTTTTTCATTAATAATTTACCCCAAATTTCTGTTTTTATGTATTATACACCTTAATTCTGATTTTTTCAAGCAATAAATATTTTATTTATTTACATTTTTATATTTATTTTTTTAAAATAATATGGTAAAATATATAAAATGGAAATTTTATGCCCGGAAAGGAATATTATTCATGGGTCTTTTTAAATCATACAGCGAGAAGCAAATAAAAAAAATTACTCCCATTGTGGATAAAATAGAAGCTCTTGCAGACACGTTTGCCGCTATGACCGACGATGAGATGCGAGCATGTACAAATAAATTTAAAGAGAGACTAAAGAACGGAAGCGCTCTTGATGATATTCTCCCCGAGGCCTTCGCTCTTGTAAGAGAGGCTGACGACAGAGTTCTTGGAAAACGCCCGTTCCGCGTTCAGCTTATGGGCGGAATACTTCTTCATCAAGGCAGAATTGCCGAAATGAAAACCGGTGAGGGTAAAACCCTTGTGGCAACCCTTCCCGCATATCTTAACGCATTGACAGAAAAAGGCGTTCATATCGTCACCGTAAACGATTATCTTGCAAAGCGTGACAGCGAAGAGATGGGGCGCGTATACGCATTCCTCGGTTTGACTACGGGACTTATTGTTCACGGTCAGAACCAGGAAGAAAAAAAACAGGCATATGCGGCGGATATAACCTACGGAACGAATAACGAGCTTGGATTCGACTATCTGCGTGACAATATGGTTGTTTACAAAGAAAGAATGGTTCAACGCGGACATAATTTTGCCATAGTTGACGAGGTTGACTCTATACTTATAGACGAAGCAAGAACTCCGCTTATCATTTCCGGCGCCGGAAGCCAGTCTACAGACCTTTATACAATGGCTGACAGATGCGTGAAAAACTTCTCAAAGCATGTTATAAAGGAAATAGACGATAAAGCAGATAACGATGCCCTTTATGAAGAGGATTATATAGTTGACGAAAAGGCAAGAACGGCAGTCCTTACAAAAAACGGTATAGAAAAGGCGGAAAGATTTTTTAACATAGATAACCTTTCCGCGCCCGAAAACAACGCCATATACCATCATGTAAATACGGCGATTAAGGCTCACGGCGTTATGAAGAGAGACGTTGATTATATCGTAAAGGACGGAGACGTTATAATTGTCGATTCATTTACCGGACGTCTTATGCCCGGAAGAAGATACAACGACGGTCTTCATCAGGCTATTGAAGCGAAGGAACACGTAAATATACAAAAAGAAAGCCGCACTATTGCGACAATCACATTCCAGAATTATTTCAGAATGTATACAAAGCTTTCCGGAATGACGGGTACAGCGCTTACAGAGGATGATGAATTTAGACAGATATACTCCCTTGACGTAGTTGAAGTTCCCACAAACAAGCCGATGATAAGAATCGACTGCAACGACGCTGTTTACAGAACAGTTCGCGGCAAAATCTCAGCTATCGTTGAGCAGATAAAAGAATGTCATATGAAGGGGCAGCCGGTGCTTGTAGGTACGGTATCTATCGACAAATCCGAAATGCTATCCCAGGTTCTTAAGAAAAGCGGTATTCCTCATAACATTCTTAACGCTAAACAGCATGAAAAAGAAGCGGAGATAGTCGCACAGGCAGGACGGCTTGGCGCTGTTACCATATCAACCAACATGGCAGGACGCGGTACGGACATCAAGCTCGGC
>JAZQKG010000083.1:0-9363 GCA_045542035.1 Eubacteriales bacterium
GAGAGCCCTTGAGAATGCACACCATAACGAGATTCTTCCCCGGCTTTACGTAATCCTCATCAATCTGCTTTGCGATTTTTGTCGTAATTTTATCAAGCTCCTCCTCGGATACGAGAATTCTTTCAACGTCCTTATGCATAAAGCTGTCCCCCAAAGCGTAATCAGAAAATATTTATACCGATATTTTAACAGAAATAACGGTGAAAGTCAATATAAAAAGCTAATATTAATATATCTAATATAAAATATTTGCATTATTATTCAAATTTCTCTTGACAAATCGGAAAATTTCGGTTATAATATATCGTGCTTTCGTATGAATACGCGAAATTAGGACGCATTTATGCGCGCCCGGACGTTAATTAAACCAAAGGAGGTGCCATCATGAAGAGAACATATCAGCCTAAGAAAAGACAGAGAAAAAAGGAACATGGCTTTAGAAAAAGAATGGCAACGGCTAACGGCAGAAAAGTTCTTAAGAGAAGACGCGCCAAAGGAAGAGCCCGTCTCACCTATTAATTCGTGTCACGCACAGTGACTGTCACAAAATGTGACCCACAAAACCTCCGATAAAACGCGCTTTATCCGTGCATTTTTATCGGGGTTTTTGTTTAAGTAAAAGTTTTTTGAGATAAGGAAAGGGTGATTTTTATGAAATTCAAAGCGATATGTGAAAATCATCTCTATTCAAAAGCGTATTCAAAGGGTAAGAGAGCCGTGACGTCATCTCTCGCAGTTTACGTTTTGCCGGACTACGCGGCAAAGCGACTCGCAAAATCACACCCCGAAAAGAAAATTGTGAACCGCATAGGGCTCACAACGTCGACCAAGCTCGGAGGAGCGGTCGTCAGATCAAGATGCAGGCGCATTATGCGTGAAGGGCTAAGAGCAATTGAGAAGAAAAAGGAACTTAAAAAAGGATTTCTTATAGTCATCGCGGCACGCAGCGCTTCAACAAACAAAAAAAGCAGTGATATCGAGCGGGAGCTTGATTTCGCGCTCACAAAACTCGGTATGTATAAAGAACAATGAAGTACGTAATGATATGGCTTATCGGCATTTACCGAAAATATATTTCTCCGATAAAACCGCCCTGTTGCAGATTTACTCCAACCTGCTCAGCCTACGCTCTCGAAGCGTTCAAAAAACGTGGCTTTTTCGTTGGTTTTATCCTCACCGTCGGACGCATATTCAGATGCAACCCCTTTTCTAAAGGAGGCTATGACCCCGTGCCCGAGCGAGGACTCAGAAACCCGAAAACAAATGGGAACACGGAGAAGACGCATACCGATACGAATGAAAAGGAATTATAATAATGTTTAATTGGCTTTACAAATTGCTTGGAACCATGCTCGGCTGGTTCAGCACTATTACAGGCAGCTATGCATTAGGCTTGCTGCTTTACGCCTTGGTATTTAAAATAGTGTTTCTTCCATTCACAATCAAGCAGCAGAAGAATCAGATTGCCATGGCGAAGCTTACACCGAAAGTAGCGCTCATAAGAGCAAAATACAAAGGAAGAACGGATAGAGCATCTCAGCAAAAGATGCAGCAGGAAATTATGGAATTTCAGCAAAAGGAAGGCTACAGCCCCTTTTCGGGATGCCTCCCCATGCTTATCCAGCTTCCCCTCATCATCTTCCTTTATAACGTTATAAGAAAACCCCTCTCCTATATCGCGAAGGTATCAAACGAAACTATAGTTAAGGTTTACAACATCTTAAACCCCGAAACAGCCATCGAATCGGCAGGCTCGGTTGACCAGATTTCTCTTATATCGAAGCTTTACGAGCACGTTGATAAATGGGGCGCGGGCGAAATCGAGGCTGCGGGCCTTGACGTAAGCAAGATTCCCGACTTCCACCTTTTCGGAGTTAACCTTGCGGAGACGCCAAACTTCGTAAACTTCTCAATCCTCGTTCTTATTCCCGTTCTCGCCGCCCTCTCTCAGTGGTTCACGATGTGGATTACAAGAAAAATCAACGGCAACGGAATGCAGGTGCAGGGTGACTCGCAGACGCAGGCGTCTATGAGAATTATGGACATCGCGATGCCCGCGATGACGCTCTTTATCGCGTTCAACTTCTCCGGTATGCTTGGCCTTTACTGGATATACCAGTCAATAATCTCTGTTATTCAGACGCTTATACTCGCGAAGGCAATGCCTATTCCGAAATATACCGAAGAAGAAATAAAGGCTATACGCAAAGCCGAAAAGGAGCAGGAAAAGGCGCAGAAGGCGGCTCTCAAGCAGCAGCCGAAATACCGCTCGCTCCACTATATTGACGAGGACGACTACGAGGAGCTTCCCGATATAAAGAAGAATTCTTCAAATTCACAAAAGAAGACTTCAGGCGGCGCTCCCGAAATAAAAGACTGATAGACTGACAAAGGATGACAAGAAATGATTAAAGAAATAATTGCAACGGGTAAAGACGTTGTTGAAGCAAAGGAAAACGCGAGAGCGGCGCTTGGCGCAGGTCCTCTCGACGACGTAAATTTTGAAATACTTCACGCAGGCAGCAAGGGAATTTTCGGCATTATAGGCGTTAAGCCCGCGCAGGTTAAGGCGTTTATGGAGCTTCCCGACCCCGAGGAAAGACATCGCAGAAAATCCGAAAAGCCCCGCCGCGAAAATAAAAACGAAGGCGAAAAGCGCCCCGAGAAAAAGCAGAAGAACAAAAACGAAAACCAGGAAAAGAAAAAGAGCGAAGATAAGAAGAAAGAGAAAAGCAAGGTTATTCCCGAGGAAGAGCTTAAGCTCGAGCCTAAGTGCGTCGCAGACGGCGAGGATATGTCCTTCGATTTCGTTAAGACTCTTATCGCGGATATCGGACTTTCAGCCGAGGCTTCCCTCTTCACCTGCGAGGACGGAACGAGACGCATCATAATCTCAGGTGACGACGCGTCGACTCTTATCGGTCACCACGGTGACACGCTTGACGCGCTTCAGTATCTTACAAACCTTGCATCCGCAAGAAAGAATATTCACGGTGAGCGCGACAAGAGCCGCGTTACAATCGATATCGAGGGTTACCGCGCGAAGAGAGAGGAAACTCTCCGTCAGCTTGCGCGCCGCATGGCGCAGAAGGCTCTTCGCAACAGACGCAGCGTTATGCTCGAGCCGATGAGCCCGTATGAAAGAAGAATCATCCACTCTGAAATACAGAACATCGAGGGCGTGTCAACAAATTCGATAGGCTCGGATAACAACAGAAAGATTGTTATCTTCCTTACCGATAAGAAGCCCCGCGGTATTTTTGAAGAGGAAAAGAAGACGACGCCTCTCGCTGAGGAATTTGCTCCCGACGCTGACGACGTGACGGCATCGGTCGGAGCGGTTGAAGCAAGCTTTGAGACGAGCGAGGACGACGAGGTCGTTGCCGTTGAGCATACACTTGACGCCGAAGCTGTTTCAGAAGAAGAAAACAAGAATGATGAATAATTTTACTTCCGTTATCGCGGCAGTTTCCACCCCACCCGGCAAGGGTGGGGTTGCGATTATACGGATATCCGGAGAGGGCGCGCTCGATATCGCATCCTCAGTATTCCGTCCAAGGTCTAAAAGAGAGCTTAGCTCCTATCCCGCGCGAATGCAGGTGCGCGGAGATATCTTCTACGGCGAGGAGCTTATAGACGACGGAATGGCAACCTACTTCAAAGCCCCCGCCTCATATACCGGTGAGGATACTGTGGAAATAGCCTGCCACGGCGGCGTGCTGGTGACGAACACGGTGCTTGAAGCCTTGTTTGCCTCGGGAGCTGCACCCGCAGCGCCCGGAGAATTCACACAGCGCGCGTTTATAAACGGAAAGCTATCGCTTACCGAAGCAGAGGCGATAGGCTCGCTTCTTGAGGCAGAAAGTCTGGAGCAGATAAAGCTTTCATCATCAAAATCACGCGAACTCCTGACGGAAAAGATAGCCGAAATACGCGAGTCGCTGACATCCCTTCTCTCTTCAATTTACGCTAGGATAGATTATCCCGACGAGGACCTTGGCGATTTTTCCGACTCAGAATCCGAGAAAATGCTTCTCGACATATCGGAGAAAATAAAAAAACTCAGCTCCACCTACAAAACCGGCAGAGCGATAAGCGAGGGTATCAAGACTGTTATATGCGGAAAGCCAAACGTCGGAAAAAGCTCGGTTTACAACCTGCTTCTCGGACGCGACGCCGCGATAGTTACCGACATTGAGGGCACGACCCGTGACGTTTTATCCGAAAAAATCCCGCTCGGAAGAGTTATGCTAAATCTTTCCGATACCGCGGGCGTGCGCAATGAAACGAGCGACCCGATAGAGAAAATCGGTATCGAGCGAAGCCGCGAAAAAATAAACGAGTCAGAGCTTATACTTGCGGTATTCGACCTCTCGCGCGAGTTTTCAGACGAGGACGAAGAGCTTATACGCGAGCTTTCCAAAGCTGCGTGCGCGAAGATAGCGATTCTCAACAAATGCGACAAGAAAGAAAAATTCGACCGTTCAAGGCTTCCCGATATTTTTGACGCAAAAATAGAGATTTCAGCAGAGAGCGGGAAAGAGAACGCTGTAACACTCCTCTCTGACACCGTCGCTTCCCTTTTCACCGACGAGAAAATTTCGGTAGGCAACGAGGCGATAATATCCTCAGCAAGACAAAACGCTTCTTTGACACGAGCGCTTGAGCTTGTCAATTCGGCAATTGAGGCGTATAAAGCAGGATTCTCGGCAGACGCCGCGTCATCAGACGCTGAACGCGCGCTCGGAGCTATTGCCGAGCTTGACGGCAGAGCCGTCTCGGAAGAGGTCGTTAAGGACATCTTCGCGAAATTCTGCGTAGGAAAATGACACGGGGGTATTTTATGGAAAGTAAACGCTTTACAAAAAACGACAGCGGATTTGTCTGCAAAAATTGCGGCAAAGAGGTCCTGCCCCTTGGCTACACGTCAAGAAACCACTGCCCCTTCTGCCTCTGCTCCTTGCACGTTGATATAAATCCCGGTGACAGAGCAAACGCGTGCGGCGGTATCCTCCGCCCTATAAAAGCCGAGCCCGACGCAAAGCGGGGATATGTCATAATTCACCGCTGCGAGAAGTGCGGAGCGATATCAAGAAATAAAGCCGCCCACGAGGCAAAAATCCAACCCGACGATATGAATCTTATAATCAAGCTCACCGCTGGAATAAACACTTAAAGTTTATAAACAAAAAAGAAAGCAAGAAAAATCCTTGCTTTCTTTTTTGTTTATTGGTCAAATGAAATTTTCGCTCCGATTCTGTTTATAATAGAGTCTGCGGTTACGTTATTTTTGTTTTCAATAAATGTATTGACAAACAATTCGTAATTTGACGTTATTATTTCCAGATTCTGATTACTTACCGAAACGGTCACAGTAATTTCGTTAGCGCTCAATATATCCTCGGCAAGAGTTTCATAATTTTCCTCTTGTACGAATAACATCGGAACTTCCACCTTAACACTGTTATACACGTCGTTAACAGAATCGTAAACGTAAAAATATTGAGTTCTGAATTCAATATCGAATCTTCTTGAGAGACTCTTAAGAGACAGTCCACCGACTTTTTTACTTTCCCACGCATCAGATAATCCGTTTACATAGAACGCGGAAGCCGAACCGCCAGTTCCATCAACGTATTTGATAGAGTTTATTTCCGAAATTTTGTTAAGGTCAAACCAAAGCGTATTGTAAGTGACATCGAGATTACTTTCGGTTTCCATCACCTCGTAGCCTAACATTTTGCCGCTATCCGCATTATACGTCTCACAGATGTAGCCGTCAAATCCTATCATGCTTCCGGCCTTATTACCAACCGCACAGACGTAATCCTCGTTTATATAAAAATCAGCCGCGCTTGCGATTTCCACACTTGATACAGTAAGATATTCGTATATATGACCGCTTATCTCATTTTCAGCATTTCTTGTTATTTTAAAATAGGAACTTCTCATTCCGAGATATTTTATAGCAAATTCGTAGTAGTTATCCGCTACAGTATATGTGAGTGCGTTTGCATCGCCAATCTGTATTCTTGCGCTTTTAGTACTCGTTTCGGTGTTCATTGCAAGAGCAATCTGCACGCTTTGTTCACCTAACGAGCCAACAGATGCATTGTAATCCAAAACGTAAAAGATAATCTCTCCGTCAAAATCCACAGTAACGTTATATATTCCGTTTTCAAAGCTGTGGTGCGCTGTGTCATCGGGATTTTCGTCAAAATAATTATTAAAAATTGAAACCGATGTTGAAGATATACCATCTACAACAGAAAGCACGTTAAAGAAAATCATCGACTGGTTAAGGTTATCGAGTATCATATTCCACTGCTCGCCAAAACCACCGCTTGGAATATCCGAAACATTGACAAAATCGGAATAATCTATATTTGCCGCGCTATTGCTTATGGCGTTTGCTTCATATCCCGGAAGCATTGATTCGGGTATGTATGAATACGGATTTAATTTGTAACCGCCGAGCAGAGTCTGAAGAAGATTAACGACGTCTATTTGTTCATTCCACGCGGCATAATAAGAGGTGTTAGCTAAAATATCTGCCGAAAAATCAGCCTCAACGGTCAGATTTGCATCGGTATACCACCCCATAAAACGGTATCCCTCGTATACCGGATCTTCCGGTTTCGTTGCCTCACTGCCATACTCTACCGTTTGATTTGCAATAGCTGAGCCGCCGTTTGTCACAAACGACACAGTGTAAGTCCGTTTGGTTTGAGAGATTTTTGCATAATACGTAGCATCGGAATCCGCGAGAGGAAGCTGACTCAAAACCTCTCCGTCAGCGTTGCTTTTCCAACCCAAAAAGGAATAATCCCATTCAGCCGTATCCGGCTTGTCATACGTATAAATCGGAATCTCGCCTTCCTTCACTTTAGTTGTTGTTATAAGCGTGCCGGTCTCATCCATCCACGAAATATTATATTCAACCGTACTGTCATCACCGCCACTGCCGCAAGAGACGAGCAATGATAAAATTGCTAACGCAAAAAATAAAAAAAGTAATGTTTTTTTCATTAAATTAATCCACCTCTTTTTTAACTATGTTTCTGATTATTGCATAAGGATACACGAACACAGAGAATATGCATCCAAGAACAATCGCAAGAATAAAGGCAAGCACCGCAAGAATTATTCCGAGAATCCAAAACAAAAGCTTTACTGTCAGAAGCCAGATTATACCGTCTAAATCCAAAGTGAAAATCAGTCCGGGCATTTTTACAAATCCCCAGCTTGCTACGCTAATAACCAAATCGAGTATAAAATTATTGTTGAGTATTAAGCATGAGCTGAACGTAAAGGACATAACGGCTAAAGCAAGAGAACCTACAATCACGTCCGAATTAATTATTCCGTAGATGATGAATAACGCAGCCAGAACTCCGCCAACCGAAAAAGACCATATTCTTCTTTTCAAATAAGTTTCCATATTACCTCCAAAAATTAAATTGCTACATATATTATAGTAAAAATATTTACTAATGTCAATAGTAAATTTATTTACTTGCTATTATATTTTTAGAAAGTTTATAAAAGGCGGTAAATTAAAATGGTATATGTAAAAAGAATACGTGATCTCAGAGAGGATAACGATAAGACACAACAGGAAATTGCAGATATTCTCGGCACCTCGCAAACTATGTACGCACGCTACGAAAGAGGAGCAAACGAATTGCCGATACGTCACCTAATCAAGCTTTGTAAATATTATAAAGTAAGCGCGGATTATATTTTAGGCTTAAAGGGATAATACAAATTCATATTTTCAAATTTAAACTAATATATTTTTATAAATACACTTTACTTTTTGCCGAATGTATGATAAAATATATACGCACAAATTAAACTGAAAAGGAGTGTTTGATATGGCACAGAACAATTCTCTCACAAAGAGCTACGATGAGCTTCCCTTCATTCTCAGAGTTATTATTCAGATAATCGGCGGAGTTATCGTTGGCGGTATCTACCGTATCGTAAGATACTTTGAGACGAAAAACATCGTTACTCTCGTTGTAGGTCTTCTCGTTACTTTTACCGGTGTGGGCAACGTTATTGCATGGGTTATTGACCTTGTTACGCTTATCCTCAACGGTAAGTATACTGTATTTGTTGACTAATCTTTTACTTACATAAAAATGATGCCTCATTTTTCGAGGCATCATTTTTATTTTGTCTTTAAGATAATGAATATCGTTATTGCGGCAGCGAGCGTCAATGCTCCGACAATCAGCATTATAACCGATTGCTTATTGAATTTCGCGTCCATTTTTCCTTCTACGAGGCGCGCCCGCTTCATTGCGATTGACACGGGCTTATATATAAGCATGGTTATCGCGGCATTCATAAGCGCCTTCGCGAAGTTGAACGGCAAAAGTAGCGTCGGAAGCATATCAACCACGACCTCTCTCGGCACCTTCATATAAATCGGCGTTACGATAATATTCATAAGCATCATTAATCCGGTAGTAGCAATAACCGACGCGTAGAGTCCTATTATAGCGCCGTTAAGGCTTCTTCTGAATTTATATATAAGCGACGCTGTGAACGCGAAGCATGCAGACGAGGCAAAATTCATAAGAAATCCCCAGAATCCGGTTCCGCTTATAGTCACAAACTCAATAAACGCCGGAATAAGCGCCATTATCAGCGCAGCCACAGGACCGTATATAAACGAAGCAATTGTAAGCACGGCATCCTTCGCGTCAAAGGTTAAAAATGACACGGGTATGCGGAAAACGAAGGTAACTCCGTACGCAAGCGCTGAAAACATTGCCATTCCGACAAGCCTTTTTACATCAATCGACTTTTTATTCTCCATAACTCCTCCAAAAAGAAAGCCCCGCGCATAGCGGGGCTCATTCAACTCTGTATGTACGTATAAACATTTTATGCTACGCGGGGCGCGCATTATGACATTTATACATATATACAAAGCACATTGTTTTCTCATCCGGACTTTACCGTCGGTTGAGGAATTTCACCTCATCGGGAAAACGAGATTCCGTTTTCTTCGCAGACTTTACTGCCGGTATGGAATTTCACCAAACCCCAAAAATGTGTTTTTTTATTATATATTGCCCGACGGAATCCGTCGGGCAATAGTTTGTTAGTAATTCGTTAAGAATTAGCCAAGGATTTCAGCAACAACGCCTGATCCAACCGTACGGCCACCCTCACGGATAGCGAAACGAAGACCCTTCTCGCAAGCGATAGGAGTGATGAGCTCAACGGTCATGTCAACGTTATCGCCGGGACGGCACATTTCAACGTCAGCAGGAAGGTTGATGATACCGGTAACGTCGGTAGTTCTGAAATAGAACTGAGGTCTGTAACCGGAGAAGAAGGGCTTAG
>JAZQKG010000084.1:0-4605 GCA_045542035.1 Eubacteriales bacterium
TTCTGCTTGTTGGTCAGGCGTACACCTACCTTCATATGAGCATCATAGGTAACACTCCTGTCCTTGCACTCCTCAACAGAATATCTCGGGGTAGGGTCTAATGTGTAATCTGTAAACTCAATAGCAAGATTTCCTGTAAAATCTACTATCGGAGATACATCTCGAAGCACCTCATTAAGTCCCTCTCTGAGAAACCACTCATAAGAGTCCTTCTGCACCTCAATAAGATTTGGCATATCGGTAGCGGCTTCAATTTTAGAAAAGCTCATTCTTACGTTCTTGCCAAGCTTCTTGGGTTTAAGCATAAAATGAATCACTCCATTCCTGAAAATTTACAAGGGAAAAACGGTTTTTGCTAAAAAACACACAATAGCAAAAACAACAAAAAATCCTTTTATTCGCCGGGTTTTTTATGCATTTTAACGAATGCGTCCTGAAAAAAGGGCAGAAAACCCCTATAATAAAAGCGATTATAGTGCAGTATAATATTATAACAACAAAAAATCAATTTGTCAATACCTTTTTAAAACTTTTTGAAACTTTTTGTAAAAAATGGATAATACGTTTTTTCATATATAAAAAGAAGGTAGCTCAAGTTCAAAACTGAGCTACCCCTTTATGCATTAAGGGTGATAGGCAGATTTAAGGTAGCGAAGCGGCACGGGCGTATTAGAAAACAACTAAATGTTGTTTTCCCGCGAGTATAACCGAGCCGCAACCAGAAAAAGTGCTGATACTAAATGTGCAATCACCTATATTCGTTTTTTAATTAGACGTCTTCAATTATTAAATATCTTTTTCAAGCTTCTCAAATGCTTTCATCCACTCGATAGCAAGATAGGTTGCTCCTACGGTCGTTGGATGAACCCCGTCAGAAAGCATTATGTCGTTTCCGTATTTTTCTCCCATTTCATCAAACATCTTCTGCAGGGGAACAAAGTACGCGCCAAACTCATCTGCAAGTGCTCTTGCAACCTTAGCGTATTTTTTCACCACAAGAAACTCATCGAATATTTCATCGGTTGCTTCACCTCGGAGCACGAAGGGCTCGCATATAATAAGCTTTACGTTAGGCAGCTTCTTTTTCGTTTCTGAAAGAAGGGTGCGATAGATATTTTCAAACCTGTCAAGCTCCACTCCGTTCTGTCTTACAACCTCATGCCATACGTCATTAACTCCGATAAGTATGCTAATAACATCGGGCTCGAGATTCCAGCAATCAGACTTTATTCTCGCGTATATATCGACGACTCTGTTTCCGGATATCCCGCGATTATAAACTTCATACTTGCCTGCATCCTTCTCATAAAGTCTGCCAGCCGCCTGCGAAACGTAGCCGTGACCAAGCTGATGGTTAGGCAAAAGATTCGCGTGGTTTCTTCCAGCGTCGGTAATACTGTCTCCGTAAAATAAAATTTTCATTTTATTTCCTCCGTACATTCTAAGATATATGAACATTTTATCATATAAAATCACTATTTGCAATATTTTTCAAAATTTTAGTTGATATAATCTTATAAAAGTGGTAAAATTATCTTAACTTAAGATAGAAGTAATTATATTTTGGAAATATACCACTTTCAGAAGGAGCATAAACGATGAAAACAAACGAGAAAATACACGGATTTAAGATATACGGCATAACAGCCGTTGAAGAAATTCAGGCTAAGCTGTATAAAATGAAGCATGAAAAGAGCGGCGCACGCCTCTTGTTTCTTGACAGAGAGGACGAGAACAAAACCTTTTCCATAGCTTTCAAAACCATTCCCGAGGACAGCACGGGCGTTTTCCACATAATTGAGCACTCTGTGCTATGCGGCTCTGATAGATACACCGTCAAGGAGCCTTTTGTTGAGCTTCTCAAAGGCTCACTCAATACATTTCTCAATGCAATGACATTTCCCGATAAAACAATGTATCCTGTAGCCTCAAGAAATGACAAGGACTTCATGAATCTTATGAGCGTTTATCTTGACGCCGTTTTTCACCCGATGATTTTAAGGGAGCCTAAAATCTTCTCCCAGGAGGGATGGCATTACGAGCTTGACCCGGAAAGCAGAGCGCTCACCCGCTCGGGCGTGGTGCTTAACGAGATGCGCGGCGCATTCTCCTCACCCGACGAGGTTGCGTCATATCATATAAAGGAAATGCTCTATCCCGACACCTGCTATCGCTACGAATCGGGAGGCGAACCCGAGCATATTCCCGAATTGACCTACGAAATGTTCCGCGACGCTCACCAAAAATATTATCATCCGTCAAACTCAGAGATATTTCTTGACGGCTCTGTAAACATCAGCGAGGCGCTTGAGCTTATCGATTCCGTTCTGTCCGAATATGACGCTAATGACGGGGAGTTTATTATTCCCGAGCAGCCGCCGATAAAGCCACAGACGCGTGAAATCCGCTATGAAATATCACCGAGCGAAGACCCCGAAAACAAAACAAAGCTTGTTATCGGCTATCTTTCCTCAAGATTTGACGAGCAGGAAAAGAACGTCGCCATAAGCGTTTTGCTTGACGCTATCGCATCGTCAAACGAATCCCCTCTGAAAAAGGCTATTATTGATTCGGGTCTTTGCGAGGATATGAATTTCATTCCCCTTGACTCGATAAAGCAAAATTCAATAAACGTTGATTTCAGAAACGTAAAAGACGGAAAATGCGACGAGCTTTGCGCGCTTTTTGAGGACACGGTCAAAAAAATATGCGACACCGGCATTGATAAAGAGATGCTCGAGGCATCGCTTAATTCGGCTGAATTCAGAATGAAGGAAAGGGATTTCGGAACTCTGCCCGCGGGAATTATTTACGCGATGTCAACTCTTGAAACCTCGCTTTACGGAGGTGAACCGAGCCTTAACCTGTCATACGAAAAGAGTTTTTCGGCGCTGAGAGAAAAGCTTGACTCCGGATATTTCGAAAGCCTACTCAAATCCTTATTTACAGACAACAGCCATAAAGCAACTCTCGTTATGATTCCCTCCTCAACCCTCGGAGAAGAAAAAGCAAAAAAGGAAGCCGAAGAGCTCCTGAAAATCAAAAATTCGCTATCTCAGGATGAGCTTAAAAATATTATTGCGAAGGACGAAGAGCTCAAGGAATGGCAAAAGAGGGCAGACAGCAAGGAGGACCTTGCGAAAATTCCGCAGCTTAATTTATCCGATATATCAGACGAGGTCGAGATAATCCCGCAGGAAGTGTCCAAAATCAGCGGGGTTAAGGTTCTCACACAGAACGTCGCGACAAACGGAATAGTTTACACAGAGCTGCTCTTTGACGTATCCGACCTTACCGAATCCGAAATATTCGATTTGCGCCTTTTAGTTTCCCTCGTCGAGAACGTAAAAACCGAAAAACGCTCGGCAATCGACCTTCAGAATCTTATTAAAAAAGAGCTCGGCTCATTTGACGCGGGAGCGACTCCGCTGACGAGTAAAAAAGAAACGAAGCTGTACTTCAGCATTTCGGCAAGCGCCCTCGAAGCAAAAAAACAGGCGGTTATAGATATAACCGAGGAGGTTCTTTATTCCTCGGTCTACACCGACAAGGAGGCTGCGCGAAATATTATAAAGCAGCTAAAAATTGCGAGCGAGGAGTCGTTTATATCCTCGGGACATCACGCAGGCTTCAGAAGAGCAACCGCGTACGTTAACGCCGAATCGGCAATCAAAGAATACTATTCGGGATATGAGGCTCATAATTCGATAAAGGAGCTTGAAAAGAACTTTGACGCCTCATTCGACGCGCTCGCCCAACGCCTTGAAGCGCTCGCGCGCCGTATATTTACACGCGAAAGACTAACCGTTTCATTAACAGGAAAACCCGACGCCAAGTATATAAAATCGCTTGTTTCTGTTATAAAAGCTGGTGAGAAGATACAACCCGTGTGCAAAATTAAGCCTCTTGGAATCAGGCGCGAGGGCATCGTCATTCCCGCCCAGGCGTCGTATGCTGAGCTTGCCGCGAACGTATGTGACTTCGGTGAGACTATGCGCGGCTCAATGAACGTCGCGCGTTCCCTTCTCTCTTACGGATATCTGTGGGGCGCGGTAAGAGTTCAGGGCGGAGCATACGGAGTCGGTCTCATTGTACGCAATAACGGAAACGTCGGATTTTATTCATACCGTGACCCATCCCCCGAAAGAACGCTCGGCTGCTACAGAGAAGCTTCCGCATTTCTCCGTGAATTCGCGGAGAGCGGAGAGGATATCACTAAGTTTATTATCGGCGCTGTCGGCGACGCGTCTCCCCTTAAAACGCCAAAGCTCAAGGGATTGATAGCCACGATGAATTATCTTCGCGAGATAACTTATGAGGACGAATGCAGAATACGCAAGGAAATGCTCTGCACCTCTCATAACGACCTTCTCGGTATAGCCGAAACAATCGATAAAATCTGCGAGCAAAACGCCGTCTGCGTTATCGCCGGAAAGGATAAGCTCGATACCTGCAAATCGCTTGAAAATATCTTGCAGTTGTAAGAATATTAACATCCCGCGTTTAAATACGCACAAACCGTAGGGACAGGCGTCCTCGACTGTCCTTTGCAACAGGCGTCCCGTCTGTCTAAATATTAAAAAAGCGGCTCGACGAGCCGCTTTT
>JAZQKG010000085.1:0-27878 GCA_045542035.1 Eubacteriales bacterium
TAAATCAACTCCTTGGCTCACAGAACGACATGGCTACGATCCGACTTCAGTCTCTTGTGCGTGCGCATTTCGAACTGCTCACGGCTGTCCTTGTACTTGTGAACCGCTCTGAGTATCGTAACGATCTCCTTGTCGGTCGGAAGCGGAATAGGACCGCTGACTCTGCTTCCGTTTCTCTTTGCTACGTCAACGATTTTCTGCGCTGCGGCGTCGATTATCGTCGAATCATAACTCTTGAGTCTCACTCTGATCTTTCCCTGTGCCATTTGGGTGTCCTCCTTTTACGTATTTACGAATTGCTCGAACCGTTTTAAGAAGGGCGAAAGTTTCACATTGCGCCGGGCGTATCAACTACACCCTAACAAAATCAGTTCTGATAGCCATCCGCAGCGGCTAACAAAACCGAAAAAGAACGCAATTATGCCAAAATAGGCATTAACTCTTGGTTCGCCCGGTTAAATATCGGACATACTCCACGGAAATTCCCTGCTTCAAAGAGCAGCCACCTCCCGCTTCATCGCATATCAAGCTTTTATATTATACATTATATCGTGTAAAAAATCAATAGTTTTTCGAAAAAATATCCTCCAATAACACGAAAATTTTAACGAAATTTTATTCATTTTTTTGTCAATTATGCACAAACATTTGTTTTTGATTTATCCCCTCCGGCCTTTGAAAAATTTTATCAAATTGCATTTTGTATATATTTTGTTAATAATTTTGTTGTACAATAGTTACATAAACAACACGTCTATAATTCTATATAATAATAAAATGAAGGATTATTTCAAAGATGAAAAGCAAATCTAAACCGCTCGGACTTTATCTTCCGATATTCCTTGGAGCTCTTTTTGCGGCAGTGACCATGCGCTCGGTCGCCCTGCTCTTAAACTTCAATTTTGACACGAACTATTTTGACGATAAAATACTGATAACCGTTTCAGACTATTTCGTTATAGCCGCGTCCATATTTCTTTTTACCTATATTTTCACCGCGAGTAAGGATATCAAGCTTATCCCGGACTTCACTTCGCCAGAAACCTATGTGCCGACAGGAATAGTTTCTGTCGCGCTTATATTTATGGTTAAATCTCTTTTCGATAGAAGCGGAGAGTTGAAAGATTATATAGATTATTTAAAAGAGCTTAACACTCTTTCCGCGGTATCGTTAATTCCAACGCAAAGGATTCTTATGATTCTTCTGACAGCTTGCGCGATATTCGCCGCTTTGAGTATAGTTCATTTCATACTCACGGCTCTTGTGGAAAGTCACGCAAGCACAAAAAGAGCGAGTTTCGGGCTCTGCACCGTTGTTTTTCTCGCGATGTACGCGGCGTATCTTTATTACAGCACGAACCTTCCCCTTAACGCCCCAAATAAAATAGTAGATGAGATGGCTTTCCTTTTTTCAGCAATTTTCTTCTTGTTCGAAACAAGACTTTCAATAGGCCGCGAAAGGTGGCGCAGCTATATAGCATTCGGATTCATCGCCGCGCTTATATCGGCATACTCATCCATTCCTTCGCTGATAGTTTATTTTGTAAAAGGCGAGGTGATATCAAACAGAATTTACGAAAACGCTTTTATATTTACACTTTGTATATTCATAACTGCAAGATTGCTTCTTACCGCAAAGCTTACGGAAGACAAGGAATGTGCTACGGTCAGTACGCTTATAAAATTTGCAGAAGCAAGAGACGAGGCTTTAAACCCCACTCCGCAAGACAATGGAGTTATTGAAATTACGAGTGAAGAGCTTGTCGAAAATATCGAAGATTCCGAAAACTCGAAAAACGACGAAAATCAGCTCACAATCGATGACGTAGCACCTCAAGACCTACCAACCGATACAGAAAATATTCCGGAAAAAAATAACGTTTCCGCAGAAAGCGAAAACGAGGCCATCGGAGAATAATTGATGAAAAAAATACTTGTAGTTGACGGAAACAGTATAATAAACAGAGCATTTTATGGCGTACGCCCGCTCACAACAAAAAGCGGAAAAAGCACGAACGCAATATACGGCATGATAAATATAATATCAAAGCAAATAGACTCGGTTAAACCCGATTACGCAGCCGTGGCGTTCGACCTTAAGGAGCCTACCTTTAGGCACAAAATGTACGAGCATTACAAAGAAGGACGCCACCCTACCCCACCTGAGCTTCTCTCTCAGTTTCCCGACGCAAAGGAATGCCTTGAATATATGGGAATTCACGTTATGGAGCTTCCCGGGTATGAGGCTGACGACATACAGGGAACGGTAGCGTCATTCGCAAAACAGAACGAAGAACTTGAAAGCTATATTCTTTCGGGTGACAGAGACCTGCTTCAGTTGATTGACGATAGAATAACCGTTCTTTTGGCAACTAATCATGACACGCTCGTTATGCGCCGCGAGGAATTCCTCGAAAAGTACGGAATAGAGCCAACTGAGTTTGTCGATATGAAAGCTCTTATGGGAGACTCGTCGGATAATATTCCCGGTGTTGCAGGCGTAGGTGAAAAAACAGCGGCAACGTTAATACAAAATTTTCACTCGCTTGACGGAATTTACGAAAACATAGACGATAAGCGCATATCCAAGGGCGTACGTGAAAAACTGCTTCGTGACAAAGAAAACGCATATCTCTCAAAAAAGCTCGCAAAAATAGAAACGAACGCCCCAATCGGCAAGGAATTAGAAGAAATTCTTTACACGGGTATGGATAAAAAGGCTCTCTATAAGAAATTCACCGAGCTTGAACTGAATTCTTTTATAGCGAAATTTCACTTGAACAGCGCTGATGAAGAAAAAATCAGCAAAGAATCTGCCGAGCAGCGAATTTTCGAGGCGGTAACCACAGACAAAATCTTAAGCCTTGAATGCAAAAAATTTGCGCTGTTTAAACAGGAAAGTACGCTGTTTTTATATAACGGTACCGAAAATTTGCGTTATGACGGCGATTTATCAAAAATAAAATCCTTATTCGATGGCGCAGAAATAATATGCTACGACGGAAAATCGCTGTGGCATGAGCTTGACCGCGAAGGAATCACCTTGTCCTCAGATACAAAGCTTCTCGATATAATGCTTTACGCTTACGTGCTTAACCCCGGAAGCGGAAGCGCAGGCATTCCGTCACTTGCGTCCATGTTTCTTGAGGTGGCGGTAGGTGAAAACGAGCCCTGCCCCGACATCATGTGGAAGCTCGAAGAAAAAATGCGTGAAAAGATAGAAGCAGACGGGCTTACGAGGATTCTCGACGAGCTTGAGCTACCGCTCATCAACATCCTCTCCGAAATTGAAAAAACAGGCTTTAAAATCGACACGCATGGCATGCTTGAGTTCTCCGACGCTCTTGATAAGCTTGCCTGTGAATTGACAGAGAGAATCTATATGCAGGCAGGCGGTGAATTTAATATTAACTCGCCAAAGCAGCTCGGAGAGATACTTTTCGTTAACTTGGGATTGCCTTGCAGGAAGAAAACAAAAAGCGGATATTCAACAGACGCAGAGACTCTGGAAGAGCTTCGTTCATACTCACCTATCATCGACGATATTCTTGAATACAGACAGGTAACAAAGCTAAAAAACACCTACGCATCGGCTCTTCCGACGGTTGCTGATGAGAAATCAAGGATACACACAGACTTTAAACAAGCTCTAACTGCAACAGGAAGGCTTTCAAGCGCGGACCCAAACCTTCAGAATATTCCGATAAGAACTAAAATGGGACGCGAGATGCGCAGATATTTTGTCGCAAGCGAAGGATACACCTTGGTTGATGCGGATTATTCTCAAATCGAACTCAGGCTTTTAGCTCATATTTCGGGTGACTATAATATGACAGAAGCCTTTAAGGCAAATGAAGATATACACAGAAAAACCGCTTCTGCGGTTTTCGGAATTTCCGAAGAATCCGTTAATGAAGAGATGAGAAAACGCGCAAAAGCAGTTAATTTCGGCATTGTATACGGAATAAGCGGTTTCTCACTGGCAAAAGACATCGGCACTACCCCGTCTGTAGCATCTCAGTATATAAAAAATTATCTTCATAATTACCCAATGATTGATTCGTATCTTGAAAACGTGGTTAAAGACGCGTCTGATTCGGGATACACAGTCACGCCAATGGGAAGGCGCCGTTATATCCCTGAGCTAAAGTCACAAAACGGAAACCTGCGCGCGTTTGGAAAACGCGTAGCAATGAACGCCCCAATTCAAGGAGCTGCGGCAGATATAATGAAAGTCGCAATGATAAACGTATACCGCGCGATTAAAAATAAAGGTCTTGACGCAAAGCTTGTTATGCAGGTTCACGACGAGCTTGTTCTCGAGGTTGCCGATGCAGATAAGGAAGAGTGCATGAGAGTTGTGAAAGAGGAAATGGAAAATGCGGTAAAGCTCTCACTTCCCCTCACTGTAGACGTCACCTGTGGCAAAAATTGGCTCGAGCAAGAATAGATATCTTTTATAAAAAGTCTGTCTCTTTTTTTGGAGACAGACTTTTTTCGCTTAAAAAAGTACGGGTTGTTAACGTATTATAAGCTTTTTCACACCCGAAAGCGAATCCGATGAGTCGGGCATTAACGCTGCAGGCTCGGAAAGATTATTATCCGCGGCTATTTTAGCGCTTGAGGTGTGAAATTTTTTTGCGATACCGAAAAGCGTTTCCTTCTCTTCTGGATAATAAACTGTTATACGTGAATTCACTGGGGAATATTCTGTTTCTCCCGAAGTGACGCAGGATTTGAGTCGGTGCGCGTTCAATTTTTTAGCGATACGGTATCCGATTTTAAGAACGCATTTAACAGAAAGTGTGTCTGCATCAAGCGCAGAATCAGCATCAACGCACGTGACGTAGCATTCAGCCAATAAATCCTCGGGAATTTGACAACTAATGTTTATATTCGACTCAAATGGAAAATTAAATTTAACAGGAATGTAATTAATTGAATTGTCTTCGTTAATTTCACACGCTACCCCATATACCGCTATGTCACCGCTAAGAGCAAGCTTGCCGGCGTGTATTTTTTTATCAACGGTTTTAACGTCTCCTGAAAGCGTTAATATTTCACGCGCGTTTTCGCATCCGATTTCTGAGCGCGAAATGTCATACGAGACAGACTGCTCGCAGTTTGCCATAGCCATAAGCTCGGTGTATAAAAAATCCTCATACTCACACTCAGTATCTTTATTCTTTAAATACGCATCTGTAATTACCGATAGGTTATTATTCGCTCCGGCAATACAAGAAAACTCGCATATTGCGTTAACCGTTACGGAACATCCTTCGTTTTCTTCAGCGACACCGGTCGTCACAGACGTCAGATATCCGTCAGCCAACACCTGCATATCAGAGTTTGCGCCCTCAAGAGAAATATTTTCTTCAAACGGAACAGTTTTTTTGATTGCAAACGGAGGCTGCTCTTCGGTTCTGATAATTGAAGTTATTATTAGCTCTCCCTTGACCGTAACACCGTTATCGGTGGGCAAACTTTCAATTACTCTGACAGCTCCTGACGTTCCAATTATTTCAATATCATCCGGTGATACGGAAGTAATTTTTGACGCCTCCTCCGCGTACTCTCTCTCAGGACTTGAACCAAAAATAACGGTTTCCACGTTAATATTTTTGACAGCCGTCTCAATCATATCCTCGCTTTCAAATGCGTTTCCGACACAGGAGACATCCTCTGTCTCACTTACTCTGACAGTACAAACAAGCGAAGACCTAACCGTCATTTTTCTCGGTCCGCTAAGTCTTATTGATGAGCTTACGACGCGGCAGTCAGCAAGTGAATCGTTATACTTTTCCATATTTAACACTTGCGATACGTCGTAGTCTGAACTTGCAGTTATTTTCGTAAGCTTCCCGTCGGAATCCGAGTATAGAATGTCGTATGAAACAATTCCGGAAAACTCAACAGTCCCGTCGTTAACAAACTTTCCCGACGGAATCGCCACGGCAGATACAGTAAGTATTTTTTTAACGTCTCCCATATAATCAGGCAGTGTGTACTCGCATGAGCTTTCGCATTCCTTTTGATAAATGCTCTTCATATCATCCCTCCAATGTTTTTTTGTTAATCATATGCGAGTCGTCGGTTTAATATTACAAAAAATGCCGGCAAATCAGCATAAAGCTAACCTGCAGGCATTATATTTTGGTGTTCCTCAATGGAGCAATTTCTTTGTTTTATTATATTTTAATAGATTCCCATGGACTCCATGAGCTTCTTGTTAAATTCCTCGGCTGTATTATATCCCATGCGTTTTTGACGGTTGTTCATCGCAGCAACCTCTATAACGATTGAAAGGTTTCGTCCCGGGCTTACGGGTAATACGATGCTCGGAACTTTTATCCCGAGTATATCCTCGGTTTTCTCCTCAAGTCCAAGTCGGTCGTACATCTTACCCTGCTGCCAGTTTTCAAGATTTATAACCAGGTCAATTTTTTCCGTTTCCTTAACGGCTCCCATACCGAAAAGCCGCCTTACGTCAACTATACCGACACCGCGAAGCTCAACGTAGTGTCTGATTATATCGGGTGCCCGTCCTACGAGGGTTGTCGCAGACACTCTTTTAATCTCCACGGCATCGTCCGCGATAAGTCTGTGTCCTCTTTTTACAAGCTCTATCGCTGTCTCGCTTTTTCCGACGCCTGAATCACCAAGCAGGAGTATACCCTCACCGTATACCTCTACAAGAACGCCATGCCTTGTCAGTCTCGGACCGAGCTGAACGTTCAAAAACGCAATCAAAGCCGCCATAAAGGGTGAGGTGCGCTCCGCAGTTCTGAGAAGCGGAACTTTGTACTCCTCTGCCATCTCCACCATCTCAGGCGAAATTTCAATTGACGAGGTAACTATGACGCCTACCGGAGCGGAGCGGAAGAAATCCTCAAGACGTCTTAAACGCTCCTCTCCGCCAAGCTGAGCCATAAAAAGATGCTCCACCTTACCGATTATCTGCATTCTTTCCTGCTCAAAATGGTCGTAAAATCCAACCATCTGAAGACCCGGGCGGTTAACTCGGGAGCAGCTTATCATAATATTTTCCGGAAGATCCGGGAGATATATCGTTTCAAGATGAAACTCGTCGATTATTTTAGAAAACGGAACGGTATATACTTCTTCCATATCATTCTCCAATCCTAATTTCAATATCTATTTTATTCTAACATATTTTTTCGGATATTGCAAACCCTTTTTATCTATTTTTTTATAATTCTTGATTTATTAATAAAATAAATGTATAATATATATGATAAATTTTAAGAAAGGCAATACAAATGAAAAAAATAATTGCTCTTTTAATAGCGCTTTCATCCTTATTCGCGCTTATCTCATGCGGAGACAGTGACTATCCTCCCCAAAAAAGCTCGGATGAAGAAGCTCGCATTGTTATGAGCGTTAGCTTTGAAGATAAAAAGTATGAAATTAAATACGAGCTCTACCGCGCGCTTTTCTTATCTGTTCACGGAGAGGTCGATGGCGGAGACATGTCTGTCTGGTCCGGCGAAAACAAGAGCGAATATATTGCGGCAGTAGATGAAATAATAAAGGATAGGGTTGCCGAGATATACGCGGCGATCCATATCGCGTCAAAAATCGGCGTGAACGTATATTCATTCGATTTTGATAAAAAGGTTAAAGAATATATCAAAACAAGCGTCGAGGGCGGATACATCGGACAGACCGAGATCAAAGGCTTTGAAGGTGATTATGACAAATACCTTGAATCTCTTAAAAAAATGGGACTTAACTACTCCGTTCAGGACCTTATGATAAGATACTCGCTTGCAACCGAGGAAATATACAAGCACTACGCAGGAACTCTTGATTCAGAAGAATTTCTCGAAAATGCGGTAAGCGGAGCTTTAAAATATACGGCAGAAGACGTTCTCACTTTTTATAACAGCGCTGATTGTGTCAGAGTAATAAGAGCATTTCTGCCTAAGCAATATTATACATCCGAGCGCGCTGAAAGTATAAGAGATACCATAGCCGAAAAGGCAGAGAAAAGCGAAAGCGAGGTCGCGAATTACATAATAGGTCAGACCACAACCGGTGCGACAGACATTAAAAACGGCGAAATAATCGCAATGCACAACCTTGATAAGCAGTATTACTCAGAACTCATAAAAAGCGCCTTTGAGCTTGACGCCTTTGAGGTCAGCGAAGTTATAAGCATCAACACCGGCTACGAGGACGCGTACGTAATACTTTACAGAACGGTGAAAACAAACGACCATTTTGAAGAATGCTATAACAGCATTGCCAACGCATACGTTCAGAATGAAATCGGAAAAATAATTGACACGGACGTCACCGCGATGAAGGACAACATCAAAACAACAGATATACTTGCGGAGCTTGACCGCGGGTCAATTTCAATGGAATGACAGAATCCAATATACGCCTTATCTCAAAAGGAATGCCCGATGAATTCATACGCAAGACTCTGCCGACCTCAAGCATTTACAGAGCGGTCGAGGAATTCTTTGACGAATATTTCCGAGGCGCTGTTATTATGGAAGGTACGAGATATACGCCGGGGTATATAGAAATATCTCCCGACGGACTCGCGTTCTTCTTCAAGCTGATCTTCAAGGCAGCCTTTGGCGAAAGCACCGTAAAGGTAAACGTCAGCTCGGAAAACTTCGTTTATCAAATAAGCGCCGAATGGAAAAAGCGCAAAATTATTAGTGAAAAAGAGATTTTTGAATTAAAAAACGCTGCACGCCTCTCGGGCTTTGATATCGATTTTTATGATGACGGTGAATTTTACAGAACAAATCTTTCGGTAAAACTCAAAATCACAAAAGCAATTACAATCTACGCGAATTCCCTCGAGGCGCTTCGCAATGCGCTTACAAGAGTGTTCTTCCTCATTTGAGAAGAACACTCTTTTTTGTTAAAAAAAGGAAGATATCTAAATTTTGTTACTTATATATCAGTCCAAATCGTGTCAAAGTATAAACAGCGAATTTTGAAAGGTAACGATGATGAAACTGAGAGGAACGAAAAGAATTTCCCTATTCTTTATTTTGATATATATTTTTTCACTTATATTTAACACTTCCGTAAATGCTTTTTACAACGAAGACACTTTACCCGCATTTAAAGCAGCATCCGACAGTGATTCCGAATGCGCCGAAGCATTGGCGCGAGCTCGCGACGACGTTGAAATATCCTCAAGGATTTACGAGCTGTTTTTCGGCAAACAAAAATCGACACGGGAGCCGCTTTATCTGATACCGGGCGGTGACGTGTTCGGGATAAGAATAAAAGAAGAAAACGCAACGGTAAGCGAAGCGCAGGATAGTTCTGCGCTCAAGCGAGGAGACAAAATACTTTCTATAAACGGAAAGAAGATTAGCGATTCAAGCGACGTAACCGAGGCGCTGAAAGAATGCCGCGGCGGAGCGGTTCAAATTAATATAATACGCGGCGGAGAAAAAATGACCTTAACCGTAATTCCCAAATATGAGGACGGGGCGTACAGATTGGGAATCACTTTGAGAAAAAACGCGTGCGGAATAGGAACGGTCACTTTCATTGAACCCCAAACGCACCTTTTCGGTGGCCTCGGTCACGGAGTTTGCGATTCTGAAAGCGGTAAACCTATAGAAATCAGCTCAGGCGCGGCAACCGGCGTCATCCTCGGAGGAGTTACTCGCGGAGAGGTAGGAAAACCGGGAGAGCTCTCGGGCGTGTTAAATAAACGCTGCATCGGGAGCATAATCAGCAATAACGAATGCGGTGTTTTCGGCGTTATGGAAGGTGTAGATATCGATATGCAAGCTCCCCTCCCCGTCGGATACAGAGCAGAGGTACACCAAGGAGAAGCAGAGATAATTTCCACAGTAAAAAGCGGGAAGAAAGCAAAATACAAAATTGAAATAACAGAAATAGACACAACCTCGACCGGCTCCAAGTCATTTAAAATAAAGGTAAAAGACCCTACCCTAATCGCCTTGACGGGCGGCATAGTCCGCGGAATGTCGGGCAGCCCCATAATCCAAAACGGCAAACTCATCGGAGCCGTCACGCACGTAATGGTCGCAAATCCTACCGAAGGTTACGGAATATTTATAGAAAATATGCTGAATGCGGCTAAAAACGAGGCTATGCCAAAGGCGGCATAAATCAAGTGAAATTAGAAAATATATGAAAAGATTGTCCCTAATGTAACACACCGAACGAGTGTGGTATAATAGGGACAATAGTCTTTTGTCCGATTGTTATTTTGTTTGCATTAAAAATGTGTTGTCTCTATTATAAAAGGCAGTATCATTCCGAAAATTTACAGTCGGTTTGATTTTGCCTTCTTATCTTCATATATAATTCTTAGGCGCTACGCCAAATCTCTTCTTAAACTCTCGCGAAAAATGACATGGCTCGCTATACCCACAGAGCTCGGCAATCTCCGATATTCCAATCTCCCCGAGTGGAATAAGCTGCTTAGCATATTCCATTCGCTTTCGGATCATATATTCCTTGGGAGAAACACCAAAGCTGTGGACAAATATTTTTCTGAAATAGACCTCACTGATTCCGCACATCGCAGCAAGGGTTGCCACAGTTAAATTTAAGTCGGTAAAATCGCGTTCGATTAGCTCAACGGCAGGCGCGATTAAGCAATGTCGGTCATTCGGCATATAACTTTGTGCCTGCTCCTTTTGCACCATATGGATTCCATCGTAAAGTGCCCGCATCGCTGCCGCATAGCAAGTAGAATCTTGCGAAAGCCATTCGTCGCAAGCAATCTTAAAGTTCTTTTTTAAGGACTCGCTATTTTTTAGTTTTAAACAAAAAGGTTCGTCGGATACATCAGCATCAAAATTTATAGCGAAGCATCCACCCTGGCAAATGGATTCCACGCGATATGAGGAGCCCTTCGGCAAATAAAACAGTTCGTTTTCCGCGGTGCGCATAATACGTCCGTCATCAAAACAATAATTTTTTATTTCTTTATCGTCGTTTAATACAAATCCGTGATACGGTCGGTTTTTATGTATACGCATACCCGCATTCGGTGCTACGTATGCTACTGCGCTGATTTTGGTAATTACAGTATTTTTCCAAAGCTCGTTCATATTTATCACCTCTGATTTATTATATAATATTGTTTCGATTTCGTCAAGTATTTTGATTTAATCATTTACAAATTATTGCAAAAATGATATTCTGTATTTAAAATATATTGATTGGAATCAACCTGTATTTCTCGTCGGAGAAAAAGAAACCAGCGCAACGGAAATTAACGAACTTTCCTATATTTTCCTTGATGTTTATAACGAAATGAATATTTATAAAGACAATCCTACACGCCAAGGCAACAAAAATATTGATATTCTTGTTATTACAACCGTAAACTGCGATGGAAGTGAAGAAAAGAATCCGGCATTTATATCAAAAAACTTGAAAATTAAAAAATGCCTTGAGGTACAAAAATGAAAATTAAATTATCAGGTTCGAAAACTATTTTATTATCTTTAGTAGTAATGGCACTTTGGGGCTCGCTTTTTCCCTGCATCAAAATCGGATACAGCGCCTTTGCCATTCACGGAACAGACATACCAAATATTTTGATGTTTGCGGGAACGCGCTTTACGCTTTGCGGTATTGTGATTTGTGCAATTGCTTTGTGCAAAAAAGATAGAATCAAAGAACCAAAAGTAAAATCAATAGGAGCGATTTTGCTCATAGGTCTATTCTCGATTATCCTGCATTATTCTTTTACATATATAGGATTAAGCTCCACGGATAGCGCTAAAACAGCGCTCATAAAACAGCTTGGCTCGTTACTTTACGTATGCTTTGCATTCTTGTTTTTCAAAAACGAAACATTTAGCGTTTGCAAAATTGTTGGTGCAGTGGTCGGTTTTTTAGGGATCATAACCATTAATTTTAACCCCGACGGTATCAGTTTTTCTTTAGGAGATCTCTTAATTATCGGCGCGTCCGTTTGTACAGTAATTGCAAACATTATCAGCAAAAAAACTCTTACAAACAATTCGACTCTTTGGGTAACCGGCATTTCCCAGCTTTCAGGCGGTATCGTTTTAACACTCGCGGCTTTTATTATGGGGGCGGATATGCTCTCTTTTAATTGGAAGAGCTTTGCCGTGTTCGCATATATTTGTACGGCATCCATGGTCGCATACGTTTTATGGAACTACATTTTGAAAACAAGCGCCCTTTCCAATATGTTTATTATAAAATTCGCAGAACCGCTGTTTGCATGTTTGTTCGGGGCAATACTGCTGGGTGAAAATATTTTCAAATGGCAATACCTAATGGCGTTTTTATTAATTTCCACAGGAATTGTCTTGGGAAATAAAAAAGAAAAAAACTCAAAAAATTATAAATGAGCTAAGAAATATCATATGAAGTTGAAATTCTACGAATTTCTCCATCAATTAACAATGCCTAGCTCATTGCTTGTAAGATTTTACAATATCAAAAAGCAATGCTGGGCTATTAACGCCATTTAGAATTTTATCGAACGTGTCAAGCGCGCATTTTGTCGCAATAAATCCCACGTCCTCAAAAGATTGTTAAGTTTTCCCGATGTAACTCTTTAATATTTACCTGAAGCAAACGGAATTTCGACGGCAAGTAAAAACAAAATTAGAATAACAAGTATGCGCTGCTCCATTTTGATAATTAATTTTTTGCGCTCATTTAATCCACCTGAGTGTTTTTTCATTGAATATTCAATGGAGTAGTTTTTATCTATTGCAGCCGTCGATTCTGCGAAGAATACCGCCCTCTCTGACGTGAAGGATTTTAGCCGACACGTTGTTTTATTGCAACTCATTTTAGCGCACTGCGAAGCCTTTGTCAACAAAAAAGCAGCTCAAGTTCAAAGAACCGAGCTGCTTTCTCATTTAACCGTAGTTATTGTGAATTACAAAATAGAAGTTAGAAGTTAAAACGGTACGTCCGTCAGCCGATTTTACGGTGGCTACGACGCAGTAGCTTCCCGCAGCCTGACCGCCAAGCGTTATATCGACCGCAGTGCTTGATCCGTCAGATACGGCAAGCATCTTTGGCTCAAGAGCCGAGTTAACGTATGTTCCGTTTGCGCCCTTTGTATGAAGCGCTACCGTTACCGTCGTGGGATCGCCTTTATACTCTATTTTAACCTGTAAGGTGTCACCCGTGCGATAAACTCTTTCCTTTCCGGAAAGCTCGGTAATTTTTACCGAATGCTCAACGTCTTTACCCTTGATGAAAATAACGTTTGTAAGCGTATACTTTTCTTCACCGTTTAAAGGCGACTCACCGATTATCGAATTTGAAGCGTAAAGCTTTGCGGTAAATTCATAACTTGCCTCACCCTCTGGGAAGAGATTTGATTTTAAAATAATCTTAAGCGAGTTACCGCCAAGGTCAGTAATCGGAATTATAAACAGTCCCTCGGAATTACGAAGATAATCTGTTGAAACTCCGTTACAAACGGCTGAAACGTAAGCGTCCGCAGGCAGATTTGCAGAACCTACAGGAGTAAGCACGAGCGCTCCGCTTCTTCCGTCCCATTTTGAAACTCCGACACCGCTATCCGTAAGAGCGTATTTAAACGTAAAATCCTTTTCAAGAGCCTCAACGCTTGAAATATTTGCTTCAAACTGCGCGTCTTTCATATTAACGATGCGGGCAGTTATTTTGTCTTTGAGTATAGGAACGCTTGAATCAGCGCCCGCCGCTGTCATACTTACGGAAAGGCTGTTGTCTGAAAATACCGATACCGTATGCGAAAAATCAACGATAAACTGAAGCTTTAAGGTATCTCCCGAAACGGTGTAATTTTCACTCGTTAAGCCCATTTTCTTAAAGCTTTCAATCGGTACGCTGTTTGCCGCAGCATCAAAGCTATAGAACCAATAACCGACGTTTGCGGGATCGGTCTTATCGAGCATAATAATCTTCGTTCCCGCAGGAAGTTGACTACCGAAATCAAGCGCGAGATTTGAATAATGCGCGTAATTTTCAAGCTCGAAATAAGCTGTGAAAGCAGAGTCGCGGCTTATCGTAGCGCTATTCTTGCCGACAGAGCCGAACACCTGATTTTCCGCAACCGAGCTTGACGCAGTCACTGTTTTTTCAGCGCCTGAAAGAGTTAATGTAAGAATACAATCATTTGGTATATCGTATACGTTACATTCAGATTCACTGAGTGAAGCTTGGGGACCTGTTATTGAAGTCTCAAGATGTGCGCCAAAATCCTTTGTTCTGTAATAACCGTCTTTAATGTAATATATAACTCTGATTCCGTTTTTATTTGGATCTACAGGTTCCTGATCGTCTTCTTCTGCATATCCTTCAATACCCTCGCCTAATTTAAGCGTAAATCCTATGTTTCCGGTGAAGAAATACTTCTGATCAGATCGGGCAGGTTCTGATGGCAAATAGTTATTTTTTTCCGCAAATCTAATCTCTGCCATATAATTGGTTAACGCAATATCAAGGGTAAATTCACGTGTTTCCGCAGACCATTCCTTGAATGAAAGCGTACCGCCGCTATAATAAGAAATTCTATATTCGACAGTTTGCCACTCTTCTCTATGACCGGTATATTCATTTACTGTAATAGTATTTACACCGGTATTTTCGTCTTTGCTGTTAGTGAACGTAGGAATATCCGGCGCTGCCTGAGGCGCCTTTGCGATAGTATAATCGATAAACGCGGTCTTTCCACCGTCTGTTATACTTACCCTATATTCTCCGGCGTTTGTCGGAATACTGCTTATAGTTGTTCCGCTAAACTCCCCACCCGTGTAAAGAAGCTCGAGCTCCCACACGTTTTCGGGGCTGTTATTATATATACTCGACTGGGTAATAGTATAACCCGACGCTCCGTGTTGATCGCCGTTGTAAACAGGTGATGTATCATCCATATTTATCGTTGCCGTTTGGCTGTATCCAAGGCAGGAGCACTGCCTCGTAAGCTTATTTCCGTCAGCCGAATAGATATATTTGATACCCTCCCCGGTGTGAGTACACCTCTCCCACTGGGCTTTGAATATTATTTCATCGCCGTCAACAGCGCTGAGATTTGATACAAGCTCGCCATCCGTGTAAATTTTATCGACATTATGCGAGCTTTTCCAGCCCTTGAAAATATTGCCGGGATATACGAACGCATTCTTAGTAAGCGCCTCGGTGTCACCGTAATTTATACGCTGACTCGCCATCTCACCCGTGTGCGATTCGCCCTTTGCCGTATTAGCCTCATACACTATGTCGTAATAATGCGAATTCCATTTCGCATAAAGTGCGAGGTCACCGGGCTCACTTGGCGGATTGCCGTTAAACGTATATTCTACACCGACCTCGTATTTTGTTCCGTTTCCGTATTTATCGGTGAACCAACCGATAATTTCATATCCGTCATGCACGTAAATATTACCCGATATCGTATGCTTATCTCCGTGCTTTATCTGATAAACGGTATACTGACCCGTTACGTTTCCGTTTGCGTCCGAGAAGTTTTCGAAATACTGTAGCTTATAGTATTTTTCCTCATCAATCGCATCTGCGTCATTTTTTCTAAAGTCATTATAGTGGTCTTCGTCACTATTCTCTATATCAACCGTTATCGGCGCGAGTATTTCGGGGTTATTCATACTGCCGTAAAGGTCCATTTCACCCGCCGTAACGTGTATCGAATTTGTGATAGCAATATGACCGTGAGTGTTTTCTCCGGTTCCGTCACTATTCTCAGCGGTCGAGAATATAACCTTACCGCCCTCAACCATCATGAAGTTGCTTCGGGATTCATCGCCTCCCGCGCCCGAGGAGCTTCCCTCCTCAACGAGACAGTAGGTATTGAGTTTTGTGCTGTCACCGCCCGAAATATACAAGGCTCCGCCGGTCACAGCCGCGGTGTTATTCTTAATTGCCGGACAGTTATCATCCTCATCTTCACCGTCATCGTCGTGGTCACAGGAATTGTTTTCTCCCGTATGCGCTTTATTAACACCCGTCTGAACAGTTATGGTCTCAGCGCCGCCAATCTGACCTACAACTGCTACAGCGCCGCCGCTCTTTCCGGAATAGTTATTGCTTACAGAGCCTGCTAAAATTTCAGCGCTGACGTCATATCCGTTAGCGGAAATATGAATTCCGCCTCCGGTTCCTGCTTCTGCTCTGTTATTGTCAACGTTACCCGCGGTCATATGATAGCTTCCGTTATTTATGCATATTCCTCCGCCATTGCCTTGCGCCCTGTTATTAGTAACGCTTCCGCCCTTGACGTAAACGTTTCCGCCGTCAACAAAAGCTCCTCCGCCGTCGAGCGTCGCTTCATTGCCTATAATTTCACCGCCCGAAACGGTAAGTGTTCCCTTAGCAAGGAAAACACCTCCGCCGCGCTCAGCGTCATTATCTTTTACGCTTCCGCCCTCAACGTTCATCGTTCCGCCGCCGAGGTACACCGCGCCGCCGTCCTTATCCGCTGCGCAGCCTTCAATAGAGCCGGTTCCGGATATGGTAAACGCACCCGCAGTCATATATATCGCTCCGCCGTTTTCAGCCGAGCATCCCGTAATCTTTCCGCCCGATAAGGTTGCGACGCCGTTCGGGTCATCCATATAAACGGCAGCGCCGTTTTTCTGAACGTAGTTATACTTTGAGGTATCAGAGGTATCAACGTCTCTGAGCGTTCCGCCCGTCATAGTAAAGGTACAGGGTTCTGTACCGCCCGCCGCCATGATAAACTGACCGACAATATCTCCGCCCGAAATTTCAGCCTTAGCGTAGCCGAGAGCTCCACTTGGATTAAGAGTGCTTCCGCCTCCTATCGAACCGGTTTCAATAGTACCGCCCGAAATCTTAACCTCAGCGCTTCCGCCGTTACCGGATTTGCCGCCCATACCGCCGCCTATCGACTGAGCCGTAAGTCTTCCGCCTTCAACGTTTATTTTTGCCGCGCCGCCGTTACCGCTGCCGTTTCCCGTACCTCCGCCGATAACTCCGCCGCATTCAAGCTTTCCTGCTTTGACGGTAATATTGGCTTCGCCGCCGTTACCTGACAAGCTGTCTCCGCCGCCTATACCTCCGGTAAGAGTAACATCCGCGGTTCCGTCAACTGTTACTGTTGCTTTACCGCCGACACCGCTTTTACTGTTTCCGCCGCCTATCGTATTTGCGGTTACCTTTCCGCCGGTTATTTCTATATCTGCTATTCCGCCCGTAGACGTTGAGCTGTTTCCGCCGCCAAGACCGTTACCGAATGTACCGTAAGCTTCTACGGTTCCGCCTTCAATCGTTACGTTTCCGTGGCTCCCTGCTGCATGGAAAGAACTGCCGCCTCCGATTGCAACACCGCCTACAGTATCGCTACCACTCTGTATCATAGCGTGGTTCTTGGCGTAAATCTTACCGCCTGTAATTAATATATCGGCTAATCCGCCTGCGGCCTGCCATCCAATTCCGCCGCCAATCGCCGCCCCGGTACCGTTACAGTGCGCTGTAATATCTCCGCCGGATATTGTTAAACTGCAATAGCCGTTACCTCCGGCTCCAATCGCCGAGCAGTTATCTCCAAGCGTTGAAAGTATTTGAAGCTTTCCGCCTGCAATATGCATATTTTGAGCTAGAGAGCTTCCGTCAGTACCGCCAATAACCGCATTCCAGTGATTATAGTTTGTTTTAGAAGCCACGAAAGCGTCTATATTCTCAGGTGCGACCTTGATGGGCATATATAATGAGCCACCGTCAGAACGCCCGTCACCGTTTATGTCGGTAATCTTGAGAGAAGATTTTATGCTTGCATTCGGTACTGATGTGTCTCCACCGCAGTAATACTCTATATAGCGAACGATATTCTCGTCCTTCAAACGAAGCGTAACCGTCTTCTGATTTCCGGAAGTTGCGGGAATAGATATCTTACCCGTTGACGGAGTGCCACTTCCACTGGAACCCGGTGACTGATTAAAATTAGTCGGTTTACCGCCCATATTAATTCCCGCAAGAGTTACATCGAATGGCTTATCGAGTAAATTGCCTGAAAAAACTATATTATTCGTCGTCATGGTTGTGTTATTCGTTTGCATAACGACGTACAAATTTGTTGCGGCGTGAGTTCCCGAAACGGTATTACCCGAGGAATCCTTACCGCTGTACGACGTGCCGAGCGACACTTGCCCTTTTGAAAGGTCAAAGGTAACGAGCTTTCCTATAGGGCCGACGGGCTCACTCGTAACAGTACCTGCCGCGATAACCTTTATGTATTTTCCTTCGTCTGCGGCTGTGATATCATAATATTCACCGACAGCGCCGGTAATATCGGTATACGTTCCGTCTGCGGTATCGGATATCTGCCATTTATAATCCGACGTAGAATCCCCCGTCGTTACAGCGACGAGACGCGAGCCGCAATTATTAATGCTGACCGACGTCGGCGCTCCGTGAATGAGGCCGAACACAAGAACCGACACAATAAGAGACAAAACTATAACAGCCGGCAAAATTATATATTTTTTATTTACAGACCTTAACTTTGACATAAATCCTGCGTCCTTCCTCCTTCTCTTTTGGTTATAATTATTTGACACGCCCCTCTGTTAAGGCGTACCTACGGTAGCTTCATAAACTTCCGTTCCGTCATTAAGCGTGACTGTGAAATTCTCCGCGCTGACAGAAAGAGAGTTGCTTTTAAAAAATCTGTACGTGTGTGATGAATATACGCCAAGCTTATTTGCATCCGTAAAGCTCCTGGCATTTAATTGCACGTTTTCCATGCCCGGATTTGTGTTATCGGGTATTAATCCTGTGGGGAATGCGACGGTAACGTCACCCGCAAGATTTTTCGTCCAGACAGTGAGGACCACGTAATTTCCGCCCGACACGTCAAGATACTTATAAACCTTGGCGCTGCTTTCCTCGACCTCAATACTGATACTGAGAGTCTTTGAAAATCCGATTTCCTCACCGTTTTTCGTGTATCCCGTTGCCTCTAAGGTGTATGTTTTTCCTTCCTCAAGGTTGCTTACCGTAACCGTGTCGGAAGACAACGCGGAAGCCGCAAACGTTCCGCTCTCTTTGTTAAGAGTCGCGCCGCCCGTCACCGAAACGGTATAATAGACGTCCTTTGCCGAAACTCTCAGATCGTCAGCGCTGTTTTTGAGCGTGACCGTCACACTCTTTGTCATTGAGTTAATATAATACAAGCCGCCCGATTCTGTAAGAATATCGCTCTCAAAATAAAAGTCCGGTGACGTAACTGTAGCGTATTTATTTCTTTCAATTATATATTTGGCGTAAACTACGCCGCCAACAGCGGAAACACTAAGAGCCGCGGCGCAAATTAAAACGACAAGCGCCCGTTTTGTAAACTTATTGCGCAAAATTCTGTTCGCTTCCTTTGCCAACGCAGCTCACCGCCCTTCTTTTAATATATAATCAATCTATCTGTTCGGCTGTAAAGGTTATTCTTATGATATCTGTTTTTCCCGCAAGGTCAGGTGACTGATTCATATCGTTATTATTCGGCCACTCTACCGTAACCGTAACAGTCCCCGAGGAGTTCGGCGCTATGTCTGCATCCGTCGCGCTTATTACAAGCGGAATGTTCTTGGTCACGTTTTCAGCTCTTACCGAATATTTGACCGCAACCTCGCTTTTATTTGACACGGTTATGGGGAGCGCTGTTTTTAGTCCCGGCTCAAGCCCCTTAACCCGCGCTATGATATGCTCAGGATTTTGGTCAAGCGCGTCAAGTTCGGTCGTTATGATTTCAAAGCTTGCGGTGCGCGCCGTGTCGCCATCCTCATCGTCTGTCGCGTATCTTGCGTATAGCCCGCCCGTCATATTAAGGCTTAGCATAACGAAAAAAAGCAGAATCAACCCCGCGTAAAACACAATGGGTGTTTTCATATTAGAATCCTTCAATTAAACACCCTCCTTTCTGTTTTATCGGGGAAATTCTTCTATGATTTATTCTCGTCTGTTGTGTCCGAGCTTTTCAGCCGCTGAATCTCCTTGCGTATCGCTTCGATTTCTTCGGCTTTATTTTGTTTTTCCTTGGTTTCGGATGAATAGGATTTAAAAAGCATAAATCCCGCAATCAGCAAAACCGTTACCGTTCCAATAGGGGATTTCATCCATTTTACGACCGAGCCAACTCCCGCAAAATCAAATACGACCTTGCCTTTTATTGCCGAAATATTCATCGGCTCATCGGGCGCGTCGTTCGCTGTTCCCTGGGTTACGACGGTATCGCCGTCTATTGATTTTATTTCATGAACTATAAGCATTGACCTCTGCTGAAAAACCACCCAGTCACCAACAGAATATTCCTTACATTCCTTAACGACGATAAGGTCATTAACCGAGAGGTGCGGCTCCATGCTTCCGGACATAACTACGCCGACGCCGATTCCAAACGGCATTGGCATCGCGTTTCCCGTAAGGCTCTCGGCATTCAGATTATATACTCCGACGCCGATTGCGACACTCATAAAAACGATAAGAATTATTCTTATAACCGATCTTTTCTTTGAAGCTTTATTTTCCATTACAAATTTTTACCCGTCGGACTGCTCGGAATCATCCGCGTCGGGATAATCCTCTGGGAATTCCTTCTTAAGCCTCTTATTAAGAAGCCATGAAACGTAGAATATCATAATACCGATATTAACCATAAGCAAAACAAGCCAAAGAATTCGCACGGTACCGCCGTATTCCTGCTTTTTCTCACCGTCAATCGATATACCTCCCTGCGCTGTGGAATCGGGATGCTCCTCGGCATATGAGTGAATACCGAGCGTAAGCGCGACTCCAAGCTCAGAAGATTCGTCACCGTACATCGTGTCAAGCTCGTCGTCACCGCCCTCAAACTCCCACATAAGATGAAGCTCAAAGGTTTCGTATGAATTAGCGCCAAGCACGCTTGCGTGGTGCGAGATATCCGCCTTGTTTACGCTCACCCACTCGGTCTCGCTGCCTATGATGTAATCACCCGACTGTGAGATAAGCCTTACCGAAAGGGGAAAGACGTAATTTTTCTGCTTCTCACCGCCTATATCAAGAACAAAGCTGAGATCGGTTTCATAATAAACCGCCATGTTTCCGTTATTGTACATTGAGAATTTGTAAACAGTCTCGGTTCCCGGAGCGATAACCTTCGTTCCGTCCTGAGATGCGACGGTGGTAATTCCCTCTCCGTTTTCATAGCTTGCGGAGAATATGTCAACCTGTTTATTTGAATCCCAGCCGTCGCGGTCGTCATTAACCTCGACAGATGGATTTTTTCCGACTATGAAGAGAATATCCGTTCCCGCGGGAAGATAGTCTCCGACGCTAAGCGCTATAATGCCGAGCGTCATTAAAAGAAGTATAAACACGATATTGACCATAAGCATGATCCATATCCATGCGCGTCTGTTTTCCCGCGCTGTTTCTCTGCGAGTCTTGTATTCAGCCGCCATTATCTCGCCTCCCCATTCAAATTTCTTTAATTTTGAGCTTTACGAAGCGCCCGAAAACTCGGACCCTTTGCAAAAATCAAAATCAATTTTGCCTCCCTGCCCTGCCACGTAGGACAGGGAGGCTGTGATTAAGTATTAATACTATAAAATATTATTTGCTATTGTGGTTAATTAATTAGTCAACCTGTGTTGCAGTTATTTCAAGATTAAATGCAACTTCAAGATTATAATCCGTGCTTGCAGGAGCAGAATAATATCCGGTAGTAGCATCACCAGGTGTTGTTTCTGAATATTTAACAACTTTCACTCCGCTAACTCCAAGATTTCCAAGTATAGTATCCATGGCATTTACTTCCGCTTCACTAGCACCTGTAACGGTATTTGTAATTGCCCACTCCCAAGTTAAAACAAGCATCTGATCAAGTGTAACCCCTGCATTATATGCCTTTGAATCAGCAGGTCCGGGAACTCCCGATGGACCTCCTCCTCCAGTGACACCATTAAAATATTCGAGTATTTCATTTTCAAGTAAAGTAATACTTGTTGTTTCATAGACATCAGGAGAACCTCCGGACCCAAAAGCATCGGCATCTCCTGTCTTAACTGTCCACTTTATAGGATAGTAATCCGAGTCAACAACGACATAATCATGAAGTTCATAAAAATCAACATTTGAATAAGCTGTTGCTTTAGTATATTTTCCTCCACTTAATGTGTAAAGATTAGCAGTGGAAAAATTGGTCGCTTCATTCACACCTTCAGCCTTAACCATAACACCATATGTTCCCGCCTTGAGGAAAATTGTCTCTAATTTTTTATCTACAGATGCGGTATTTTCTTCTATTTCAGCCACAATGGTAAATGCTACCTCAGGATTACCCTTAAGCTGAACTTGGAATCCTGTATCATTTTTGGTTCCAGGAGCTACAATGTTGTCTGTACCACTCGAAACAACGTTTGTGGATGTTGCAACAATGCGGTCTTTGTCAGCATCAGCTAAAGCTGTATTTGAACCATAGTTAGTTCCAAAAAGAGTACCACCGACCGCAACTGTAACGCCCCATTTTGCAACGCGGGCAGTGTCAGAGTCGCTGTCACTAGTTGTGTATTTCGCAAAAGTTCCGCTTACTGCGCAAGTTGTTATAAGGCAAAGCATAAGCATAGCGGATGCGATTCTTAAAAACTTGTTTTTCTTCATAAACTTTTCTCCTAAATTTTTGCTATTTAAATTCTTGTTTTGTTTCCCTTCGAGGGAGCTATATCGGGCATAGCCCAATTCCGTCGCATTTCCGCGACAATATATATTTGCTCCTCGACACGTGGCTGTGAGGGGAAAATACATATATAAAAAGACAGTTACCCGTCTTTTTCATTAACGGAGTTATCCTCCGGTGAATGAACTTCTTCGGGATTCTGAGTCTGCTCCGACTCCGCCTTTGCCTGCGCCATTTTGAGCGCGGCAAGCTCAGCCTTGAGCTTTTCAACGTCATCATCCTTGCTCTTGTCCTGCTTTTTACGCCTTATAAGGTCGTATGCAATGAATGCGGCAAGAGGAATAAATATGCATATAATAAGTCCGACGGTCGACTGCATAAACATCGCGACGTGACCGACGAGGGGAATATTCGCGCCCCTGTAAATACCGACGACGTTATCAGTCGGCACTTTTTTGCGGTCAATCTCTATCGAGCCGTCAAGGTTGATGTTGTTTATACCGTAAGTCTCAAAGGAAACCGTCTTTCCGTCGTTATCCTTTATGACCGTTTTGACCTTATGCGTTACAATGCTTGAGCCATTGCTCGATGGGTCGAAGAAAGCGATTATATCGTCCTCTTTTATATCCTGAGGGTCAACCTTTTTGCAGATTATAAGGTCGCCGGCGTTAATTTCCGGCTCCATCGATTCGGTAAGAACGATAAGCGGAATATTCTTTCCAAGGCTCGGCACCTCGTCTGGCTTTGCCATACCCTTTATAATCAGCGTGCAGTTCATAATGAGTATCGGTAAAAGAATAACACAAAGCGCAATTCCGACGATATTCAGTATGAGCTGCTTTTTATTTATCGACTTGCCTCGCTGTTCTCTTGGCGGCATATCATCCGTCCCGTTCATACTAAACATTCGCTACCTCTTCTGCGGGAGAAGACGCCTCGCTTACCGTCTCTTCAGCGGGTACGTTCTCTACGCTCTCCTCTGAATTTTCAGCATCGTTTGCTTTCTGCCTTCTTCTCTCTCTGCGCCTTTCTCTTGCAAGCTCCTTCTTATATTCCTTTTCCTCAGCTATCTGAGCGCAAACGACGTCTATACCGTCCTTAGCAACGCCGACAGCCGAAGCCTCTGTAACTCTTATTGAAGTTGCGGAGGGCTTGACCTTGATATTATTAGCGCGAGCGTATGTATTGAAGTCGCGGTCAATAAACGTAAATTCGCAAACTATCTCACCGCGCTTTATTGATATACGCATAACTCTCTTCGCGCCTATTTTGTAATCGTAATAAGAGGTCGTCTCATTAACCTTAACGCCATCCTTTGACATAGCGTGGCGCACAACCTGGTCGAAATAACCCTTGAACTCGGATGAAAGAGCCGCGTATCTTGACTTCATAGTCATATTATGAGATTTTGAGAATGTTACCGAATTCCCGTCCTCCTCTGCCTCCGCGACAGGCTCTTCCTCTATGGGCTCAGGCTCGGTGACAGGCTCTTCCTTAGCCTCCTCTTCCGGCTCGGACGTAGGCTCCTCTTCCTTTGCGGGAAGCTCGAATACGTGAGCCTCCGGTGCTGCTACTGCCACAGGCTCGCATTTCAGCGGTTCAACCTCCTTCGCCTGAATATTTCTTCTTTCTTCCTCTCTTCTGCGTCTCGCGCCGCTCTCGGCAATAATGTCGCGCGCGATAACAAGAACCGCAAAGAGACAAAGAGCGCACAAAAACAGCATAAAAATTATTATAACTGCCTGAAGTAAAGTTTCCATAACCTCTCTCCTCATGTAATGTAAATTTTCACTTAAATTGTATATAATATTTATTAATATATATTACGCTTTAAAAAACGGATAAGAAAAATATTTCTTTATCTCTTTCCTTTACTAAATTTTTGGTAGCGCATCTATTATATAAGATATTTATTGGTATGTCAAGATGTTTTTAGAAATTTTATGGTAAAATTCAGTATAAATTTATGAATTGGAATAAATTAGGAGAAAGGAAAATGACTACAAGAATCAAGGATTTACGCGAAGACAGAGACCTACGCCAGAGCGACCTTGCAAGAGAGACCGGCATAGACCAACGTACAATTTCAAACTACGAAACCGGCAAAACTGTTCCGGACGCGTACGCGCTGATAAAATTCGCTGATTTCTTTAACGTTTCCATCGATTATCTTCTATGCAGAACAAGACTTAACGTATCATCTGATGAAAAAAGATTGCAGGTTATTACAAGGATTCAAAAGGAGCTCGACGAGTTAAAGAGGATTTAAATGCAAAAAAGCCGACCCCGTGTCGGCTTTTTTGCATACAGTTATTTAACTCATATATTTTCTAAGCTTGTCTATCGCGCCTTTTTCAATTCGCGAGACCTGCGCCTGCGAGATTCCTATTTCGTCGGCAATTTCCATCTGTGTCTTGCCTTTATAGAATCTTCTGGTAATTATTCCAAGCTCCCTCTCATTAAGTCTTTTGAGCGCGTCCTTAAGGCTTATGCTCTCAACCCAGTCGTCACCCGTGTCTCCGTCGTCTGTAAGCTTGTCTATTACGTACACGGAATCCTCTCCGTCGTTATAAACCGACTCGTAAAGTGACACGGGCTCGACTATCGCCTCCATCGCCTCACCTACCGCTTTCTCGGTTTCACCGAGCTTTTCGGCTATTTCCTTTATTGTCGCTTCCCTTTGCTCTGTGCGCGATATCTCCTCCTTTATCTGCAGCGCTCTGTAAGCAAGGTCGCGTATGGAGCGGGAAATTCTGACCGAATTGTTGTCTCTTTGATATCTTCTGACCTCGCCTATTATCATCGCAACGGCATAGGTCGAAAACTTAACGTCAAAGTCTAAATTAAAATTGTCTATTGATTTTATAAGTCCTATGCAGCCAACCTGAAAAAGATCGTTTGCGCTGTCGCCTTTTGGGTTGAATCTCTGTATAATACTTAACACGAGTCTTAGGTTGCCGACTATAAGCTCCTCCCTCGCCTTTTTGTCACCCGCCTTTGAAAGCCTCAAAAGTTCACGTTTACGCTCCTCCGAAAGTGTCTTAAGTTCCGATGTATCAACTCCGCAGATTTCAACTTTGTTTATTCTCATAAATACCCCCGAAGCTGTTTTTTTGTGCTTGTTATGATAGAAGTATTACCACGGGGAAAGAAATTTACACGCAAAAATTCGTCATTTTTTACTTTATTTTTCTTTTTGGATTGAATTATTTTTCGTTATATGGTAAAATAAAGAAAATATATAAAACAAAAAAAAGGAAACGAATATGATATTAAAAGGATTACAAAAGCTGACTCTTCTTGACTTCCCCGGAAAAATAGCCTGCACGGTTTTCTCGGGTGGCTGCAACTTCCGCTGCCCATTCTGTCATAATGCCTCGCTCGTTCTCGGAGAAAGGCTCAGCGAAAGTCCGACTCTTTCCGAAGAGGATTTTTTTGCTTTCCTGAAAAAGCGCCGCGGAATGCTTGAGGGCGTTTGCGTAAGCGGAGGCGAGCCGACACTCTATCCCGATATAATTCCTTTCCTTATAAATATAAAAGAGCTTGGATACTCTGTGAAGCTTGACACGAACGGATACCGCCCAAGCGTTATACGCGAGGCCGTGGCGGCGAATGCCGTTGATTACTTCGCTATGGATATAAAGAACTCTAAGGAGTCATACGCAAGGACTGTCGGCGTACCCGATTTTGATATTTCCAAAATAGAGGAGAGCGTCTCTTATCTCATGTCATGCGGAGTTGATTTTGAGTTCCGAACGACGCTTGTGCGCGAGCTTCATTCGGAAGAGGATATACTCTCGATAGCTAAATGGTTAGAGGGTCCCGAAAAATATTTTTTACAAACTTTTGAGAACTCAGGCGACCTTATTGACGAGAGTTTCAGCGGATATGACAAAAATGAAACCGAGTATTTGTTGAAACTGTTGAAGCCTTATGTTCCAAATGCACAAATCAGAGGCTAAACCCACTATATATTGTGCTAAATTTAAAAAAAATTCAATATTTTGTGTTTCTCCTGTTGACAAATCGCTTCAAATGTACTATACTATATGTACGCTGAAAATTTGAAGAATTTAAGATAGGAGAAATTTTATGTACACAGTCCTTAAAAGAGACGGTAAGATAACCGACTTTGATCTGAAAAAGATTTCGAACGCGATTAAGCTTGCCTTTGACGCGCAGGAAAGAGACTATAACGAAAACATAATCGACTTTCTCGCTCTCAAGGTAACGGCAAACTTTGAACCAAAAATTAAAGACCACCACATTTCCGTTGAAGATATACAGGACAGCGTTGAAGCGGTTCTTATCCAAGCGGGATACGAAGACGTTGCGAAGGCGTATATTCTCTACCGCCGTCAGCACGAAAAAATGAGAGCTGTAAAATCAACGATACTTGACTATAAGGAAATCGTTGACAGCTACGTAAAAATTTCCGACTGGAGAGTTAAAGAGAACTCTACCGTCACCTACTCCGTCGGAGGACTTATCCTCTCGAACTCGGGCGCTATCACGGCTAACTACTGGCTTTCCGAGGTTTACGACGACGAGATAGCAAACGCTCACAGAAATGCCGATATACATATTCATGACCTTTCAATGCTCACAGGATACTGCGCGGGCTGGTCGTTAAAGCAGCTTATCCAAGAGGGTCTCGGCGGTGTTACGGGTAAGATAACCTCAGCTCCCGCAAAGCACCTTGCAACCCTTTGCAACCAGATGGTAAACTTCCTCGGCATTATGCAGAACGAGTGGGCAGGCGCTCAGGCATTCTCCTCATTCGATACGTATCTCGCTCCTTTCGTAAAGGCGGACAACCTTTCCTACGATGCCGTTAAAAAGTGCATTGAGTCATTTATCTACGGTGTGAACACACCTTCCCGCTGGGGAACGCAGGCTCCATTCTCAAACATCACGCTTGACTGGACAGTTCCGAATGACCTTGCTGAGCTTAACGCCATAGTAGGCGGCAAGGAAATGCCCTTCAAGTACAAGGATTGCAAAAAGGAAATGGATATGGTTAACAGAGCCTTCATCGAAACGATGATAGAGGGCGACGCTAACGGCCGCGGCTTCCAGTATCCTATTCCCACCTACTCAATTACAAGAGATTTCGACTGGTCGGAAACAGAGAACAACAAGCTTCTCTTTGAGATGACCGCGAAATACGGTACTCCCTAAGTCGGAGGCCAAGCGGTCTTAGGAAGACAATGTCATAAATCAACTCCTTGGC
>JAZQKG010000086.1:0-32946 GCA_045542035.1 Eubacteriales bacterium
ATTAGTAACATTGTTGAGTTTGGATTCTACGGCATCCATTCTCTCATCTAATACTCCGATTTCAGCATCGTGCTGGGATTCTACACTGGTAATTTTTGTGTTTATTTCACTAATATCGTCAGTGTGCCCGGATACTACACCCTCAATTTCACTAATGTCGGCAGTGTGCTCGGATACTACACCATCAATTCTACTAATATCGTTAGAGTGTTGGGTTATTTCATTTTGATTATTAGCTACTGTATCAAAACCTACAAGTTCCGTTTTATAGTTTGCGAGTGAGTTCTCATACTCTGTAAGGTATTCTTTAGGTACGGTAAATTTTATTTGTTCATTAGGAAAAACATTTAAACCAAATGTAACGTGCCCCCTAAAAATAACTTCTACTAAATTCTTGCATTTTTGAAATGCAGAATCGCCTATAGACGTTATACTATCCGGAACTTCTAAAGTCTTTAAATCACTTTCGCTAAATGCATTCGCTTCAATAGCAACAATTGGATGGAATAAATTGTCATAATATACAGACGAAGGCAATTTTAGATTTTCTTCATCAGTTTCCTTTTTGTAAATTACAAAGTCGGATTCGTTTTTTGAATATTTATAACCAGATGAACTGTAATAAAAATCATCCTCCACGATTGTTATTATATCTAAATTTGGACTTAAATACTGCAACCAATAATTTGTTTCATCTATTACACGGTCAATTTCCGTTAAAACAGAATTTTCATCGTCTATAATCGGTTTGTATAACGTACCTCTTATATCATCTGCTTTCCATCCCGAAGCTGTCGGGTTATTAGGCAATGAATAAGCTGACTTCCTCTTTATACGCTCTTTAGTTTCGCTACTTGTTTTTTGAATTCTTGCCATATCACATTACTCCTCTATTTTCTTTATTAATTTTAAAAACAATTGTAAAGTTATTAACTATACAGTCACAGTCATCATCCGAAACAAATCTAAAGATTATAAAATTAAAGTTTCTTTCATTGCATTTTACCGTGTAGCTGTTAGCAAAATAGGTATCAAATGAAAAATTTTCAAACGAAATATTTTCAAACGAAAATACGTTAATACCTTTTGCTCCAATAAGTTTATTTATGTTTCGTGTTTCATAACCAAACGACAGTCTTCCGTTTACCTCTGGTTCTGTTGAAATAGTCATTTTTAACAGCGTTTTACTATATACATTCGTTCCTAAGTCAAGCACCGGAGTATACCACTCAGCAACAACGTTTTCAACATGAGTAAAGCGTGCAATTGGGAATTCTGGGAGTTTATTTTTATAAGCGACCAATTCCAATGCATTTCCTGTTTTATATTTCTTAACCTGAAAGAAATCATCAGTTACATTTGTAAGATATAATTCTTCGTCGGAGATGGCTTGATATAGACTGAAGCCTCCTTCCTTCAACTCAATATATTCGTCGTCAGCGTTTGCAAGTCTGTATGTCATTGTTCCGCGGTCGATTGCTGTTATATAGTATTTTTCACCTTCTAAAAGTCCGTTTTCTTCTGAGTTGTCCGCGTACACTTCCATCTTATGGTGTAATGTACGAAGTTCATTTTCGTTTGATTTAATCTTTCCACTTTCTACAATTACATTATCTGAAACAAGAGAATAAAGACCGGATGTAGTGAAAGTAACTTTATCATTTTCTTTAAGATTTACTTTGATATTTTCATTATAAGCAAACGCATTTTTAGTAACATCAAGACCAAGGTCTGCTGCGTCGCTTTGTTGGTATGTTCTATCCGTGTATTTATCATCAAACACACATATTTTCCCATCTGACGTTCCAAAATATAATTCACCGTCTATATCAGCCCATACACGCGCCGGAATGTTATCCCATATCCACCACTCATAATTATAAGAGTTGTCAAGACTGTCTTCTGCCGTATATTTATAACGCGAATCAGCAACATAGCACACGTTATCAGTCGAAGGAATAGAAAGATAATATCTGTTTTTATATACTATTCCCACGGCTTCAGAGAGCTCTCCGTGCGAAAGAAGGCTCTTATTAATAGAGCGTGAGCGTTCTCTTGCATATCTTTCAGCAGTAGCAACGTTGTTTGCAAGTTCGATTCCAAAGACACCGTTTGAAGATAAAAGCAAATTATCACCGGCAAAGTTCACGCAAGCGTAGGTGCTTACACATCCCTCGCCTATGGTTCCTGCTCTATGCGGAAATATTCCGCGTATATACGTTGCGTTTCCATTTGAGTCGTATTTAGTTTCGTAATGCCCTGTGCGATAGAATATACCGGCTTCCTGACTGTTCTCTTCTTTATATACAACCAAAGTAGAGTCAGAGAGCCGTCCATACCCCTTTATTGCCACTGCATCACTGCCGAGCGCAGCAGAGCTAAGGTCGCTAAAATATGTATAATCGTCCTCTTCCGAGTGAAAGTCCATATTCGGATAATCCGAATTACCGCTCAAAAAGAGTCTATCGGTATTTCCCTCTACACCGAAGAGCGTGCCGAACGTACATTTTGTTATTCTATCCTCATACCCCTCTGTTTTATGCTCGAAGGTTACGAAGATATTATCTCGACCCTCTATCTGAGGTGCAGTGGAACAAGACAGCGTTATCTTAGCGTTTTCGTTTTTGCCACCCCAATCAATACTTCCGCAAAGCTCATTTAGTGTTGTAACTGTTTGCCCTTCCGTCTTTTTAACTTTATACAAAGCATTGTCAAGGTTATTTTCAATGACGTATGAGACGAGCTTCTCAGTCTCAAGATCAAGAGTTTCAAGTATAATTTCAACCTTAGTGTCGGAATCTATGCTTGCATCAAGAGTCCAAGTCCATTCAGAAGAACTATCCAAACTTTCCGTTTGATTTTCATTATACGTAACTTCGATGCTTAAATAGTTACCTTGACTAAAAACAGTATACGGTACGCTGATTTTACCTTTTGCAAAATCAATTTTTCCCCATACCGTTTTTGTATCTCCACTTACAATATAAAGATTTTCACTGTATGTATTGTTGGATTCGTCGGTTACGTTGGATTCGTCGGTTACTTTGTTCGTAATCGTTATAGTTTCTGTTTCTGACTCTGATTTTTGCTTTTCTAAATCAATTGTAACAGAACTATTAGCGTCTATTGGGGTCTGGAGTGTCCATACTTTTTTAGATACTCCCACAAGTTTATTTATACGTTTGGAAGTAAGACAGTTAACGTCATCAAGTGTTTCACGAACGTCGTCTTCAACGCTGTCATCATTGATTGATATAGTAGTAGTGGGTATATAAGCAACGTCTGCTACACGGCGAAGCTCATAAGCCTGCGTATCTCCCCATTGACCGTAAACCAAGTAATCACCGCATCCTATGATATATGCTTTTCCCTTATTGAAAAAGGCTTGTATTCTATTCGATATGAGGCGGTTGGTATCTATTTTGCTAAGGTCTATTTCAGCTTTTTCATATACACCGTCGCTATTCGTGACTTTATAAAACTTTTTACCGGCATAAACGATTATCGATTCATCAAATTTAAATATGCCGTTTATTCTGATGTTTTGGTTATTCTCCCAGACAGTTTCCTCTTTAAATTTAAGAATTTCATTCCAACCGTTTCTTTTTTTGTTAGATCCATATTCATTAATAAAGTTTCTCATATTAGACGCTCTATTATTACGGACTCTTAACGGAGAAGTGGAAAAGTCAACGCCTCTAAAATCAGACAATTGAAGTGTTTTTCTATCCTTAAGCGATATATTTGTATGAGCTCTCATAGTTTTACTCCGTTTGTGAATAGACGTTTTTTATTTGATTTGTATTGTTAATTTGCTTATCTGCCTTCATCATTATTTCTTCCATTGCCGCCTCATACCAATTACGCGCCTCGCTCGCTTCGTTAGGCTCATCATCTCGGTAAAGCTCACCCTTCAAAAAATAAGGAATATTGGATGCAATATTATCCGGAATACCAAGCTCGTCAGTGTCGGAAGTGGACGATGTGACTCTTGTCAATCGAGGTTTATATATAACTGTATATGTAATACCGTCACCGGCTTCGCACTTCTCAAGAACAATAGTGTTTCCTTCCCTTTGATATTCAAAATTACCGTTATAATCTCCGTCATCAGTTTCACGCACTATTCTTTCAATGTCATAAAAATCTCCAATAAGCAATCCTAAATCGAAACGTAAAAAACTGCCGCTTGCAGTTCCGTTAGCAATGTTTAGCTGCTTTGTCTTGGACGGAAGCACCCTCTTTTCTTCAATATTTGAGAAACAGCGATTTATAGCACCGGGCATATTGATAAGATAACTTTTATAGGTTTCATCCATACTGTAAGTTTTGAGTTTTTCTATAATAATATCCTGGTTCATATTAAGAAACATAAGTTTTAATGTTTCAATCTTAATTTCGCCTAAATTCATTGAATATTCTCCTTTATTTTAGCAATTTGACGGATTTGAACCGTCACATTCCTTTAATTGCATAAAAGCACCTACCTAAGAATAGATAGGTGCTTAGTGTTATACGAGTGCTGCTACACCTACAGAGAGAGCGGCGGGAGAAACAATGACAATCTTGCCCTTGTTATCCCCGGATACGTTCTTAAATCTTCCCGACTCCAGCTTAACGAGGCTGATACCCTTGGGAACTGCGAGAGTGAGGTCACATACACCCTGAATACCGTTTCCTGCCTTTACGGTAAGAGTGGATGCTGCGCTTGTTCCATTATTGATGACAAGCACCATCTTAGCATCGTTTTCACTCCATTCAAGCGCTTTATCGGTGTTGGCTGTAAGTGTTTCCATGGTGGGAGTAGCTATATCATTTCTCATTGTTAGCGTCATATTGCTTTACCTCCTTATTCGTACTTAACGTTAATATTGATAATCTCTTTAGGACGAACAACCTTCGCATCGAAGAGAATAAAGCCCTTAACCGCATCTGCAAACTTTCTCTCCGGACGGTAGGGTTCAGTATGTGTCAAAGGTTTAGCAAAAGCAATTGCTCTCTGTGTACGAATCATAATGTTGTCTACGGTGCCGCTGCTCGTTTTATGTACGTTATTGGAAAGTTTAACGACAACGTTACCGTAATCAAACACCTTGCCGTTCTTAAGAATAGCGCTGTTGTTTGTATCCTCCGTTCTGTACGCCTTTTTAAAACGGCGGTAGAATCTCGGGGACACCGTAATAACTATCTTAGTGCTGCCAATCTTAACGTCGTTTTCCTGGAGCTTCTCAATCGCCTTGTCAACGATATCGAGGACGTATTCCGAACCTCCTGCTACTTCGCTTTCTTTAGCTACGACCTTAACGGGAGTCTGTCCGTAAAGTGTAGGAACGGAAGAATCTACCGCAAAGGAAGCTATGTACTTATCAACCTCGTTTGCAAGACCCTCAGAGGTCTCCTGCTCAAGAGCCTCCATAACACCGGCGGTTGACTGTGCCTTGTCGATATCGCCTACGAGATAGTTAAAGTAAGCTATCTGATTGATATAGAGTATAGCAGAAGTATCTTCTATCTCCTCGGGACCGGTTATATCGTTGTTTCTCTGCGCCTTTGCGATTCGATGAATAGTGGGTTTACCTACGCCAAGAATGGTTACGGATTCACCCTGCTTCTTTACCTTGCCTTCAAAATTTGTGTTACAGTCTTCTACAAATACGCAAAGTCTTTCGAGTTCGCGGTCAATCCCTGCGTTCCACACGTTAGGGATAAAATTCTGATATGCCATAAATGTTTTTTCTTACCTCCTATTATTTATTTCCATCTGGCCATACTTGCACGAACCTTGTCATAGTCTTTTTTAATCTCCTCTGTGGACATTTTTTCGACCTGCTCTTTAGTATAAAAGCCACTATCGCTCGGGTTCGTGCTTGAGAGTGAGCCCGGGGAAGCCTTTTGATTCGCTACCCTTTGTGTTGCTATCTGCTTTGCTTTTTTCTCATATTTTGCAGTGAATTTTACATAACCCTCATAGATTTTTGCCAGAGGAATTTCACCGGCTTTTCCATCAGCGTATTCCACAAAGTCCTCGTCTCTTATAAGCTCGTCGATATTAACCTCGGGATATTTTGAAACGAAATCGGCTCTGTCATTTATGTACCAATTTTCTTTGTCTTTCTGCTTCTGTTCTTGCTCGGCTCTTTCTCTTTCCTGCTTCTTATGATATTTCGCAAAGTCGGCTAACGGGTCTCCTCCGTTCTTTTCGATTTCTCTCATAGTAAGATATTCCTTAATGTCTGCCGAGTCCTTCATATCCTCGTTAGTGTAAGGGTTTTTACCGTTGAGAGTCTCGATAATAGCTTTTTCTCTCGCCTCATCAGCAGCTCTTTTAAGCTCTGCCTGACGTTCTGCCTCACGTCTGCGGCGCGCGTTTTGCGAGTTCTGCTCCTTACTCTGCGGTTTAGGCTCGTCCTGCACGTCTTTGGCGGTGTCGGCAAAATCCGTATCGTTTAGGCTCTCGCTTGTTTCGGTGACATCAGCGTTGCTGTCAACCTCCGTATTTACGGTTGTTTCCGCTGTTTTAATTTCTTCCGGCATAGAAGTTTCTCCTTTGCATTTTTCCGCTGTTGCTGCGTAATATTTTTGTATAGTTATAGGCTTTGCCTAACTGCTACCCTTGTGTTTGTATTCCCTGCGATACGTTTTGATTTGCCCCGGGCATTCCGCCGTAAATATACTGAGCAAATTCTGATGCATCCTGCGTTGTTTCAGCAATTTTGGCATTTCCCGCCTTTATCTGAGCATTTGCATTATTGATTTTCGTCTTTGCCTCGGTATACATAGCGGCAATAAACGCACGAAGTCTGTCATTTTCCTCTACGACAGAAACGACCTTTTCAACAGTAGACTTTTGCTCCTCAACCATCTTAGTAAGCTGTAGATTCTGCTCTTCAGTCTGTTTTAATTGCTCTGACAGTTGTTTAATTTGATTTCGCTCTTCTTCCTCAATACCTTTCAGAAGCTCGCTTTTATTAGACAATGCATCGCTGGGATATGCTTTTATGTATGTTTTAATTGAAATAGCACCCTTTTGAAGCAGAATATCAAGAGCGTTTATATCTCCCGCTGCGGATGCCTTCGTTCCTGCCGTAGCTTCTACAACTACGGTAAATTCCGTATTCCTATACTCCTCACCGTTAAATACGTCTGTAAGTTGAACGTTCTCGGTGTGAAGAGGAGTACTTGCAAGAGCAGGATTATCTATCGGCATTCCGCCCTCGTCTACACTCATCTCTTCGGTGTAAGAGAATTCCTTCTCTGCGTAGTATAGCTTAAAAAACTGCGCAAGAACCTTTCCCTGCTTCTCTTTTACAAGCCAGAACGCTTCCTTTAGCTCTTCTACAGGCTGTTGTGCCTGAGCTTGAAGCTGGGCTATAGCCGCGCCCGACATTCCCGTTCCCAGTGTTTCACCCGTCATAACCTCAGTAGAGCCGGTAACGACCCTTGTAAGCTGAGTCAGAGTGTCTACAAGCTGCATCGGCTGCGAGTGTATAGCTTGCTCTGAGAGCTTTCTGATACCGTTTCCGGTGTTTGTATGGTCGGTAATTACCTGTCCGGGTTCATTGGTTATCGTCTGCCCCTTTAACGCGCCGGGAAGTACAACGTACTTGCCCCACGCCATCTCTTGATTATTCAGAAGTGCCATAGCAATATTAAAGTTAATAGACTTCTGATTCGGTATTAATCCTTCAACCTCTCCAAGACCGTATATTGATTTCTCTCTTATCTCGTAATTTCCGACGACTACGGGATAGAGATGTGCTTTTACGCTGTCCGGCATAAGATTTTTTCCATCATTGCTGTCGGGCAGGTCGTTGTTAGGCGCGTCCTCCTCAACGTAGCCAAGCTCTCGTCCTGCGGCTTGCAGGTCGGGTGTGATGGGAAATGCTTTTCTAACGATAACGCTCTTAGTCGCTATTTCACAATAAACCTCTCCGTTCTTACGAAAATACTTAGTAAGCACCGTGCATAGCTCATCACCCTCTTGCTCAACTACTCCGTATTTGTTGTCTGACTCGTCTGCCCTGATGCTTTCGGGGTCAACGCCCTTATCGCACTTGGCTCGAACGCTCCTTACGTTTTCGCGGGAAGCTATCAGTATCCACTCTTGTTTCTGCTCATCCAGCTGTGTCGGATCTGCGAAAAAGATATTCAGAACGTCTATTATCTCACATCTTAAGCCGCCCTCTGCGGTCCCGTCCTTGCCCTTGGCTTCGGAATCCCAGTAGTAATGATAAAAGTAGGACCCTTTCTTTACTGCATCGTCAATAGCCTTTTTATCAAGGTTTTTCATTCCCATTTCTTTTTGAATAAATTCCGCAAACTTATTAAATTTATCCACGTCAACCGTTGTATCTTCCGCGCTGTACGTAATTTTAACCGGTATAGAGAGTATTGCGCTCTTCTTGTTACGGCATATCATCTTGATTATGTTAACAACCGGTCGGGGCAAATTTTTAGTATTCTTCGTGGGCGCTGCCCATTGGTTACCTTCATAGAACTTGACGAACTTGGGTATATTTTTGGAAAGTCCGCTGCTCGCCTGATACGATAGACCGTGTTGATAATCATCCCACAGTGACGTTACCTCGCTCGTGCCGTCCGTCTTAATATCAGTTGCCATCGCTCTCCTCCTCTTCTCCGTTCAGCCATTCGTTTATGATTTGTTTTACGCTTACACCTTCGTCATCCTGCATGGTGAGCTGAGACAAAGTCCTTTTACTCAGCTGCTCAACCTTATTCTCAAGCACCTTGAGCCGCTTAAATATATTTAACGCATTTATTATTCGTCTGAACATTAAAAGTCCTCCCAGCTCATATAACTCTCGTTATTTTCTGTATTCTCAAATTTGAAATTTTCGGAAATAAATTCATCATCGCTACCGCTCACCTGCATCCAGGCTCTTGTTTGCTTTTTGGAAATGAAATGCGCGATAGCCTTCGCCATTACCAAGTCGTCGTGACAGCCGTCTATTGCTTCCATCTTTCCGTTATCCTTTTTGATAAAGGTTGTCATTTCCTTTAGTGTCTCAACGTCAACCTCGGAGCCGGGGTTGTTTCTCATAAGCTCAACAAGCTCACCGATAATAATAGGCTTAGTATATTTGTTAGTTTCAAAGCCGTAGTCCATAACGGGCTTGTCAGTCAGACTGTCAAGGCGTTCACGCATATACAGGTTCGGATAACTGTATTTCTTTTGAAGAATCCTTGTAGGCTGACGTGAATAGTTAATCTCTATACCGATAAGGGCCTCGTGATAATACATTCCAAGGCAATATACTTGTTCGGCATATAAATCCTCGTCTATGTATTGTTTTCGGAGAGTGGCAACCGTCTTATCGTTAAGATTGCATATAACCTTTGCGGTGAAATAGTCCTTACCTGTTCCGGCAGTATCTCCGCCTATTGCATACGGTGCCTTATGCGTGATATCTCCGTAAGAATTTCTCTTAACCTTCGGCTCTTCATGGATAGTTATATATCCATCAGCACTCTCGATGAACTCTATATCCTTGAGCTTCCACTCCATATCAACGACTTCACCTTCAACCTCAACCGGTGTGCCGACCTTCTTATACGTGAAATAGCCTTTTTTACCCGCTTGTAAGCGCGAACAGAGCGCAAGCTGATTACTTAGTGCTTCCTTATCGAACACGCATTCGTTGCTTGATACAAAGGCTTCTGTAGCAGTTATAGGATATTCCTGTTTTATTAGACTCTTATCAAGATACCCGGCATATTTTTTTGCATACCAGGTTATTTGTTCTTTATCGCAGCCCAGTGTTTTCAGAAGCTCTATACGCTCACGAAGCCAACCGTCTTTTGTGTCTAAATATTCGTATTCGGTTGAACGGTATTCAGGAGTTAGCCACCAAGGATAAAAAAGATTATGACAGCTTTCCGAGTCCCACAAATCTTTTGCTTGATTAAAGCCGTTTGCGGTAGTTTCATAAACCTGTATAGCTCCAGCCGCAATAGCTTCACCGATACCCGCTTGAAGATTAGCAAGGTCGCATTCATAGAAAGCAACCTCCGAGAAGTGAACAAAATTAAGCGTTCTAGAACGTCCTACCTGGTCGGTAGCCGTAGCGATTCGCCAAGAGGAATTGAGCTTATCGAAGAACATTTCATTTCGTGAGTTGAATTTCTCAGACGGCTGTAACAGCTCCGGCAAGCGTGAATATACAGTTCTTGCCTTGTCATTAAAGATTGCTTGTGTATTGTCACTTCTGTCAGCCATAGTAAAGCCGGAGAAGTTTTTGCGCACAATTGCAAATGAAAGCTGAACAGCGGTTATAAGGCTCGTAAAGCCTTGCTGTCTGCCTTTTAAGACGAAGAACGGTTTAGTTGTACCTAATGCTTCTAACTTACTTATAAAATCGCTCTGAACCTCGTTGAAAAAAAACGGAACAGTTTCTCTCTTTTTATCGACTATGTAGAACGCAACCTCGATAAGCAGATACGGTCTTTCCTGTATCTCTGCTCTAAGTTCGGGTGTAGAAAGTATCTTTTCAGCCGAAGCCTTTACAAGAGCTTTGTCATATTCAAGGCTTTTGCGTTCGTTCCAAATTCGCTTACGTTTCTCTATAACGTCCTTTACTGTTATAGCCATCAGTTAAAGTCCTCGAACTTCTTGCACTCATATATGCCGGTTGCTTCTTTGTTTACAAGGGCTTGCTTATCATACATTACGCCGATGAGCGAAGAGAGCTCTCCAAGACGCATAGCCTTAAAGCCTTTTAATTCCTTAACAAGCGATACAAGAGAGTCCCAAGCTATACCGGTTTCCCTGCTCAAAGATTCTGCGTGCTTCGTAATAGCTTCTGCCACTGCATCAATCCGTTCTTCAAAATAAAGAGCTCTATTAACTCTGCGTTCCGCAAGGCTCGTAGAGCCCATTATGATGCCCCAGGCTTTGTTAGCAAATTTTTCTTTATTTTTGTTTCTAACTTCTTCCAAGTTTTTGCTATCTGACTGTTTATTGGAAGACTCCTGCTTTAACCACTGTATCCGCCAATTATTTACCGTTGAATACGGCAGCTTCATTTCATCCGCCACAGCCTGCACGTTATTGTTGACCGCTAAAAGTGCATATGCACGTTCTTTTACATCGTCACCGTATTTCTTTCCCTGTGCCATATGCACCTCCTATTGCTTTTCACCTTACATTATTGCATAAAAAAAACTACACGAGACCACATAGTTTTAGTCTCGTGCAATTTTTATATCATTTTTGATAACTTTTCAATTATCGCATTGATACGGTTCTGAACGCCGCGCTCTGTATAGCCTATATCCCGTCCTATTTTCCAATATGCTTTTCCGTTTATGTAACCCTCAAGGATTATAGCCCGGTCAAGCGGTTCTAATTTATTAATAGCGTCCATATATAGGGTTTCCAGTGCAGTAGACTCCTTAATAAGCTCGTCCACCTTCAAGCTTTGTAATAGACTATGTAGCTTTTCTATTTCAGCTATTCGAGTTGACTCGTCCATCCCTCTCGACTCTTTCAGATATACAAGCCGCTTTTCGTGCCGTTCTTTTACCTGTAATGAGGACTCGATACTATGTGTCAGCTTCCGTAAGGTCTTGAGGTCTCTCTTGATTTTGTTCAGTGTCATAAGCGTCCCTCTCTTTCTGTATAAACTTTATGCCTTGGCTTCTTGCTATTAGTTCATAGTCACGATAAAGCTCGAACCAAATAATTATAGTTTTTTGTTCTTTGTCTATAACATCACGATAACGCAGCTCTTCACCGCGCTTCTTCATAGCGTCTTTTAATCGAGCACGCCGTTTATAAGATTTAGCTACTCCTTTAACGTTGTAACCGCGCGACTTCAAAAAGTCGTAGCCGAGCTTATCTATCGCCTTGTTTGCTTCAGGAGGTAGCAAATCAAAAATATCTATTTCTTTTTTCATTTTTCTTCCCTCTCATTTCGTTTTTTTCTAAAATTGTGCCAGTTTTTAGTCTTACAAACCGGGCAGAACACCATCACTGCATAACTTGCCCCTTTGAAATTTTTGTCCTCTTGCAAATCCTCTGTTTCATAAGTAAACTCGCAGGAACATTTTGCACATTCTATCGTAAAAAACGTTGCAGGTTGCTTTATAATGTTAATCGCCATTTTCTGTTTCCCTTTCTTTTTCTTTTACTTTCGTCCCTCTCGGAAAAACTAAATTGAATAAAATAAAATCACTTACGATTCAACGTATTGCCAACTTTGCGGCGGTCTTTTTAAGTCAAACAAAGAAATATCAAAGGGTTTGTCCGCTCTTATAAATGCCGAGATATGCCAAATATAGAAAGGCTCGTGATAATCTCTCCCTCTCAGATATGTTGTTAGCTCTTCATATGTAAGACAGCTCTTTTCAAGAATATTATCAAGACACTCCCTCTCATAGTTGTTTCTCGGCTCAAGCATAAATTGGTGGAAGTCCTCTATCCTTCCGCAGAAGAAATGACCGGCAATTTTACCGAGATACTCTTTCATCCACGTCCGATCCTCTTTCGGAATGCGATTAAACGATCGCAAATCCTTAGAACAATACAGATACACCAGTTCGTCCCATTCGGAAGACGTCGGGCGGTTCTTACCTATTTCATATTCCTTTTTGCCTGTTAAAATCAGATAAAGCCAATAAGGTTTTATGCTTCGCACCACCGATTTCATAGCTTGTCCTCCAACATCTCTTTTGCGATTTGGTCTATGTAAGTTAGTGTTGCATCGTGTTTGTATTTAAAAAAATCTTCTTTCAACCTCTCAGCAAATTCCCTCACGGCTTCGGTTTTGGCTTTCTTAATTTCATTGTCAAAAGCAATCGGTGTTTTTTCTTTCAATTCATCAACCATTATCTCTGCTTCGTCAAGAATTGCTCTCAACCTCTCATTCTCCTCGGTGAGTTTCTTGACCTTTTCCTCTGCATCGTGAAGTTTGCATCTATCAAGGAAGTTCGTGCCCTTATAGCCGTTCTCGCACTCTTTAAGGCGGTTTTCAAGGGCGAAGATTTGATCCTCTTGGCATTTGATAAGTGTAAGAGCATCACCGATTAACTCAGTCATACATCCGCCTGCTTTTGAGAAATAAGGACACGGTTTGCAAGAACCGCTATCGGTCATTTGATGTTTACAATGTTCCAATGCTTTCTTTATCTGTTCCGCATTAAGATTTTCCATTTTCGCTATCCTTCCGTATAATTTCCTCAAAATATCGTACATTGTCTATCGCATTTGGGTATCCTGCTTCCGCTTGTGCTTTCCAATATCGAAGAAGTGTTTTCGGACATTCTTCTGCAACCGTGTACTCACCAAATCCACCATTTTTAAGCTTTGATAAATTTCTCTCCCAACTGCGTTCTACCTCGCTATCTTCAATACACCTGTCTATATGCTCATTCACCATTTTGCACATATCCTTAATGCTGTACCCTGCTTTTGAATAACGCCCACCTGTAGCGTGGCACAATAGACATTCTAACTTGTGTTCAAGCTCGTTATATTTCTTTCTGCTAACAAAGGGTAATCTAAACATTTTCGCTCCTTTCTTTTCTTTGATATTCTGATATTTTTTTCTCGTCATATCCGCAGATGCTTGAAAGAAGAACGGTATGTCTTATAGTGTCGCTTATATGCTTTAGACCGCCCTCTAAATTGAATTTGGCATCTTTTTCGTGTTTTCCACAAATGGGAATACAGATTTCTATCCCACTCCGAATATGCAAAATACTCACAGATGACTTTCTCCCACAAAGGACACATTTTTTCTTTTCGCTTGATATGCAATAGTTCATTTCTCTCTCCTTTCTCCGTAGCTGCAATAATGGTCTGCGCCCATACATATCTTAGTGTCAATTCCGCTATATTTGCGACAAACAAATCCGTATGTAGCACCGCCCCAGTGCTTACAATCATTACACCTCACGACCTCAACCACATCGGCGGTGGGTTGTTTATAGACTATTTGCTTGAAATAGCTTCTTGTCGTAGGGTTCGTAAAAATCTCTTTATCTATTGATTTTATCAAATCATCTGCATCAATATATCTGCTCATTCCTTAAAATCTCCCCCTCAACCACTTTACAACACATATAATGCCAAGCACCGCACCTACCGCCAATGCTAAGCAACAGGTAGCAGTAAATGCTATAAGCATAATATCACCACACATTATTCTTACAGAGTCTCTCATTCCGTGTCCTCGCTTTTGCTTGTTCTAAAATCGGCATATATATTGTTGTATTCCGCAACTAACTTGTTGACAACATATTCTTTCCTTTTGTATTTGAAAAAATATTTTCTTCTCTTTTTTATTTCTTTGTCGATAGTTTTTAGCCATCGCATTTTCACCCATAGTTCAAACCTACGTTTCAATAATTCTTTCATTCTGTTTCCTCGCTTTCCTCTACCTCATAGCACTTGTCGAACAAATAGCGAATAACCTTTACTAAATTATCCTTGTTCACTGCCATAATTGAAGCCATATTTAATATGCGATATATTGCAAGGGCAATTTCCTCATCTGTTCGTTCTTCAATATGCTCTATCGTGTCTATCGCTTTTCCGTAAGTCATTTTTTTATAGTTCATTCTTTGCTCTCCTTGTATTTCTTTTCAAAAATGCTCTCACAATTGGCATATCTCTATCGGCAAGTGTCAAGTGCTGAATTTGTTTACCGCCATTTGTGGAAAGGCGAGAATAGGCAATCAATGTGTGCTTTCTGCCCTCTTTGGTCGCTCTCAATACTTCGTAATCGCCCTTTGGCTCTTGCAACTCCCACCCCTCTGCGACAAGGTATGCCTTGAACTTTTCCACTTGATTTACCGATAATGTGTTTCGGTTAGCCATTGTCTTTCTCGCTTTCGTATTTCTTTTTGAGTTCGGCAAGGTCGTTTTTAAGGTCGCCACTATAATAACTCTCTACATTGTAAGGCTCGTAATTGCGAAACTCGTTCTTTTTGAGTATTTTCTCAATCTCCGCAAAGATTTCCTCTGCAACATCTGCGGTTCTGCGGTAGCCTGCATTGTAAAGTGTTTTCGCAAATTTACACATATCGCAATTCATATCACATTCTACTGCATCTTCCTCAAGCAGAAGGCATTTGCCTTTTTCATAAAAATGGCAATGTTTAGCCATTTCCTCAATCTGCTTTTCTCTGCTCATTGTATCCTCCTGGTAGTGTAACAAATTATCTTGATACATCTTGTCACCTTTTGAGTTATTTGAATTTGTTTTGTCACCTTGTAAGTGACAAGGTCGGCAACCTTGATTGGCTGCGCGTATTCATTCCTCATAGACTCGGTTGCATTCGTTCTGAACAACATTCATAGCAACCAGCATTTCATCGTGAGTTCCCTTTAACAGTATTGACGACGCTTCATCACCGGCGGCAAGACCCGCTATCATTGCGTTGACGTCCCTCTCAAAAACTATTTCATTTGTTTCATTGTTCGTTATCGTTACTTTGTACTTCATTTTTTTATCTCCTTTTCGTTATCTTCTGCCCATACTCCACCGGCAAAGCTCGGTGACGGGAACAATGTAAGATTTGTTTTTTATTCCACCCGAAATATTTCGTGCAGGGAGCGGATTATATCTCCGCTCGATACACTGATAAACCGTCTTGATGTTGCATCCGAGAACGTCAGCTACTTCCTTTGGCTTTAAAAATGCTTTTTCCGGGTATTTCTTTTTCACAAGCTCTACAAGCTCGTTTAGTCCTTCCATTTCTCTTGGCATATGTACCTCCTAAATTGTGAATGTTGGCAAATTCGCCCTTATCCTGCTGATTTTAATTTTGTCCTCTAACGTTAGAATTATTGGCTTAGGATTTGGTGTTAACGACCTAACAGGCCTCAGCGACGGAGCAACGCAGGGTATGCTTTTGAAATTGAACATCAGAAACATATAATACATAGCTTGAATAATCGTATCACACATTATCTGCTTGTCCCCGTCTGTTAAAATGATTTCTCCATTTTCAATTCTGAGTTTCATAATAAACCTCCTATGGATATTTAACTAAAAACTCTGAAACCTCGTGCTTACGCAGCTGTCCGTTTCTGGATGCAAAAGGATTGTATCTCGGGTATAACATATAAACTCCTCGCTGCGCGTTTCGATAACCTATGTATTCTCCTATAAGCTGCCCTGTTTCCGCATCCCTCTCGAATATTTTAAGAGGTTTACCTACGGGTGCGTCCGGTGTTGTTAAATGATAGGTGGATTCCAATCGTATTCCCCTCTCTTTCGTCTTTCTTCGCCTTCCCATCGGTCAGCGTATCTTGTAAAGTCTTCTCTTACGTCCTCACCGCCGATTCCTTTCCATTCTCGTGATTTGTTATATGCTATAAAGTCCTCAGCGTTAGAGCAATAATTATGCTTATCAAAATATGCCATAATTTCTAAGTCGATATTCTCATATTTTTTATCGTGCGCGCACGCGCTATTACACATACTGTTTTTGTTGTTGTTGTTAGAAAATGAAAATATATTATTATTTATATCAGTATTACTTTTATCTATATTTATATTTTCATTTTCAAGTGGGTTGCCCCGTGGGTTTACCCATGGGTTATCCCGTGGGTTATCCCGTGGGTTTACCCATGGGTTTCCGTTTTCAATCTTTGGTCTTCCACCTTTTTCACCGTTTCCTTGCTGTCGTTGGTGGAATTTTTGCCGTTTAATAATTTCTTCTTCCATACGATCGTGATAATACTTTCCCTTAGCATCTTTTATAAACTTTGCAAGTACGTCATCGGTGGGTTTGCCTACGGCTAATTTGATTTGCTTCATAGATAAATGCCCCTTTTGATGTTGAAGGCACAAGAGCGTTATATACTGCCCTCTTTCTTCCATTGTTAAATCAGACACTCCGGAAAGAAAGTCAGACGTGTAAAACAGTACGGCAGGGTCTTTATTTCTACTCATTTAATTATTTATTTCTCCTAATTTAAGTAATTTTTTAAAAAAATATTGTATTTTTATATTTTTTGTGATAGAATTAATTTAGTTATGGACAAGGTTCGATTAATTTTATAGTCTGCGTATGATACAATCTTTTATCGAAATTGCAAAAATACGATGGCTAAGAGATGATTGAATATGTCTAAATTTTATTTTGTTTTTATTTTTGACTTTAGCGACTATGAATGGCTAAACAACAAATCTGAGGAAGATACAATGTGTAAGAAGCTGCAAGAACTATCTAAGTATAAGGTTGAAGATCTATACGATTTATTTGAGGAAGAATTTTCTAACCCGCCAATTAACATACATAGAATTTTGGATAAATTAGACGTCAAATATTCTGCGTTAGACTTCAATACTTTGGACGTTACCGTTAATGATATAAATTTGCCGGAACAGGCTGATATGGTTATGGGAGCTGTTGGGGCATATTCTGAGAAAGATTTCGGTGAAGATTTTGTCGAAATCACCGTTAACAGTAACGATAACTATCATAGACAAAGATTTACGTTAGCACACGAGTTAGCTCATTGTATGCTGCATTCCGACAGATTAAAAGATGGAAGATTAGAATTACGAACGTCTTTGACCACCGATGAGCCGCACGAAAAAGAAGCTAACATTTTAGCCGGGGAAATACTTATTCCTCGAAAATTATTAAAACTTGTGTGTGCGAGCTTGCCTATTCCTCTTCTGCCGCTTTTAGCAGAAAAGTTTGATGTTTCTGAAAATGTTATGGAAGCAAGGCTGAAACATCTTAATATGGGGTACTATACATTATGAGTGATAAGACTAACAAGGAACCGGCAATTAAATTTCAAATTCAGGAAGCTAAATATGAACCACCAAAATTTAAAGTAGGTATTACGAGTTGGAATTCTATAGGCGGTTCTAATAAGATTGAGAAAAAAGAAACTAATAATGCGGTTGATAAGAATAATGATATAACAACATTTTTCAATAAACTGTCCGACCGATTCGTGGATCAGCAAGATCAAATTACAGATCATCGCGGAATAATAACAAAATGGTTTGCAATAATTACAGCAATGCAGCTACTGGTAATTAACGTTTTAGTGTTCTTCGCTATTTTCAATTCAAATACAAATGTTATTCTTGATTTTATGAAATATTTTGTCGGTGCAACGTTCTTAGAATTGCTTGGCGGTTTGTTTATTATTGTAAAGTTTGTATTCGGTCACGAAACGTCAGATATGCTGAAGCACTTAACATATAATAAACCAAGCTCAAAAGACAAACAGGACAAATCTTAATACACAGCCCGCTTCGGTGGGCTTTTTCATTTTGCTCATAGCCTATCATTTCTTCCCTCTCGGATTTGTATTTCTCTTAGCTTCATTTTTTGTGTTGCCTCTTACTTCTTAATTCGTTTAGTACTCTTTCGGCTTCTTCGTAGGTGAGAATATATTCGCTCAAATATTCCCAATCCTCCAAGTCAAGCAATGCTCCCCACTCCCCGTCAAATGATACATCGTCAACACATCTTTCTTTTATACACGATTCTTCATCATTCTCAAAAACGTAATATACAGTATCCAGCGCCGTTATCGGTGGAACCAGCATACCGCTTGATACGATAGCAGAAGAAAGATTCTTTATGGCATCGTCTGAAAGTCCGGCAAAGCAGTTTTTCTTCATTTTTTCTGAAAGTGCATAAACCATATCGCGTTTCGCTTTCTCTTGCTTTTCGTACCACCACTTTCTTTTCTCTTGAAAGTTTTCATTTATATCCAAGTCAACCCTCGCCGGTTTAAAAAACATTTTCTCGGCTCTCGCTTCAGCTTCCTCGTAAGTAAGAAAACATCTATTAGCGTTTATCCAGCCAAAGTCAAGACCACCGTCGTGTTGATATTTAAAGCAAATAATTTCGCGGAAATCGTAGTTTACTCCACACACCTCAAATTTAAGTACACGCGAACCTCTAAACGGAGAATTGAGGACTCCATATAAAGTATCACCGATTTTAATAGGGAGATCAAGCACTCCATACGAGTCAAGCTCCTTTGCCGCCTGTTTCATTTCTTCTTCAGATAAAGAAATGCCTGAGTTTTTCAAAAAGTCCAAAATCCTCTGCTGATTGTCGTAGTAGTATAATTTCATTTCAACGTCCCTCTCTTTTATTGATTTATAAGCTCGTCCACCGTACAATCGAGCTTCTTGGCTATTCTGGAAAGAACTTTTACGTTAGGGTCCTTTAATTCCTGCGTTATGTAGGTCATCATTGCTTCGCTCACGCCTATTGTATTAGCCATTTCCTTATTGCTTATCCCCCTTTCGTTCATTAGTGTTTTAATTTTTACGCCATTTACCATCATTTTTCTCCTTTCTTCGTTGACTTTGTTAATTATTTATGGTAAAATAAAGTGAAACACCGAATAAATATCGGTTTTTATTTAAAATCTGCGTTTCACTATGTTAATTATAACTTAACAAACTGAGATTTGTCAAGTATTTTCTCTCAGTTTATCTAAGTTTGTGCAGTTTTTACAGTTGTGTCTAAGTTTTATTGTAACTTTTGTAAGGAGTGCTTATGTTTAAGGAGAGATTTATAAAAATATGTACTGAAAAAGGAGTTGCACCTACTTATGTATGTAAAAGAATAGGATTATCAAGTGCAACGTTTTCACAATGGGATGATAATTCAATGCCTAGAGCAACGACTTTGCATAAACTAGCAAATTATTTAGGTGTAACAGTTGAATACCTAAAGGGCGAAGAAGCAGCAGAAGCTACTGTTGAAGACGAGTATTATCCTATCGATGAACAAGAAATAACCCTTCTAAAATCATTCCGAGGAACAACTCAAGAAGGGCGGATGCGTATTATTCAGGCCGTGCTGAATATTTGCGATGAAATTGAAATCACGGCGCTCAATGGGAAGAATTACAACTCTGCGGGATAGTTTTATAAAAGTCGTACCGTTAGAGTTGTTAATCATATACAAAAGATTAAAAGAATTAAATCAACTTAGGAAATAGAATTACATTAGAATACGAGGTTTTACTATATGGTATTGATTTTTCAAATGTTGCTCTTAATTTTTTCTATTGTATGGATGCTTTTCTCTTTTTCTGCTTTCATCCGTACGCTAATTGATTTAAAAGATATTAACAATGCTGATTCGGACGGCACAGAAGATAAAAAAGAGAATTCCCAAGTTGATTCATAAGCATTAGTGTTTGGAGTATATTATGATTGAGATTTTAGCTGTTTTATTTTTTACATTAGGTGTTCTATTTTTTTCTCTCACGGTGTTTGTGGATAGTTTTGCGGAATCTGTTACTAAATCAAAAGTAAGAATATGCGAAATAAAAAAAGAGTATGAAGAAAAAATCGCTTTTTACGAAGCGAAAGCCAAGGAAACCGAACAAAAACTTAACGAAAAAATTGAAGAATTGACTACTGAAATTAAGGTGCTGGAATTGGCAGAGCAAAACCGTCAAATTACTTTGAATGAGGCTCACCAAAAAGAAAACCAAAACATTATCGACCCCAAGCCCATTGATACAGATATGTACGAGCAATACAAAACCTTGTGTGACAACGAAAAATTAGCAATAATAGCGTTTGCTAATGAAATTGAATCGTGTCTTAAAGAAAAGAGCGAAAATCTTACGAAAGGTATTAAAATAGGTCGTTTACATAATTTCTTCTATCAGGATAAAGATTATTACATTAAGGATTTAAAAATAACAGCAACGATAGATAAAATACACCCACAAGAAGATGACAAGGCTTATACAACTACGCTTTCCACATGCGATTGCGATGATGTAAAGAAGAATCACGTTCCGGCTTGCAAGCATATGTTATTTTTAGCTTACTCTCTCGGAGTACTTCAGCTTTATCGGAATAAAAATCAAACATATTTTGATGAACTTATAAGAGACGCTAAGAAAGCCAAGAGTGACGGTAAGAACAACGGTAAAAAAAATTCCTCACCAGAGCCCAAGACAAACTATATACGCGGTTCGGAAGAATTTATGTAATTTTTAATATAAACTTTTCTCTTGAATAAAAAAAGAACCGCCCGGTAAGGCGGCTCAAAAAACAATAATATAATACTTGACAAATAATTAAAGCGGTGATATAATAATAACAGAGAGCACCGATGACGGTTGCTTCCTATAGTCGATTAAAAGATAACCGCACTATTTGCAGCAGGGCGGTTATCTTTTTTTGTTATTATGAATATCAACTACAAGACTTATAATTGCCACGATTAACGTGCAAAAGAGAAACAGCGTTTCCCAAGTTATGTACATTGGCATCACCCCCCTCTTTTCGAGGAAGGCAAACAAAATAGATCTGACTTCCTCGCTGATGAGGAAGCAACCGCCACCGTATGATGTTCTCCGAGTATCTTACGATACTGATATTATGATATCACTGTTTTAGTTATTTGTCAAGTGCAAGGAAATACTATGGCACTAAAAAAACGAACTGACGGACGGTACGTTCGCGCTATAAAAGACGAGCGCACCGGCAAACGAGTATACTTCTATGGCTATTCGGAACGTGAAATCAATAAGAAGATACTTGACTATACAGCACGCGCTGAAAAAGGGCGGTTATTCTCAGAGGTAGCTAATGATTGGTGGGAAACGGAAGTTGAAAAACTGTCTCCCAGTACTATAAGAGGATATCGTGCTGCGACAGAACACATAGTAAATTATTTTGGTGACATACACATATCCGAAATAGAAACATCAGACATAAACAAGCTCTTAAACAAGTTAGCGCGTCAAGGATTTGCTAAAAAGACGGTAAAAAATCATAAAATAATCATAAACCGGATATTTCACTTCGCTGTTATTGAAGGAGATTTAAAATACAATCCTGCAAATGAGGCTGAATTGCCACGTAATCTTCCCGAGACGAAGCGACACCCGGCAACCCCGGCAGAAGAAGCAACGATTCGACAAAACGCTGAGATATGGCTTCTTCCCTATCTTGCATTGACTACCGGGATGAGAAAGGGTGAGATTTTAGGTCTTAGATGGGAAGACATAGATCTTGACAACAACTTAATTTATGTTCGACGAAGTATATGGTACGGCTCAGGCATTCATATAAAAGAGCCGAAAACAGAAGCGGGAAAAAGAAAAATACCTATTATACACCCGCTTCGCGAAGAACTATTAAAGCACCGGGGAGAACCGCAGCATTACGTGTTCGGAGGAGAAACTCCTATTAACGAAAAGAAGTTTCGATGCTTATATTCAAAATTTCAAAAAGAAACCGGAGTAACGGCAACAATTCAACAATTACGAAAGAGCTTCGCAACGATAGCTGTCGGAGCTAACATTCCACCAGACGTATTAAAATCAATCTTTGGTCACAAAAATATATCAACAACACTCAACATTTATGCAGAGGTACGAGATAGCAGAATTGCAGAAGCAGGCGATATTTTAAGCGCTTCTGAAATGGGCAAAAAGTGATATTTTGCATTTGACAACTTTTTGACCACACAAAGCACGGATAAAAGCGGATAAAAACGGATTAATAAAAGGTTTTAAAAAAAGAAAAAAGCCTTGAAATGCAAATAAAATAAGCATTTACAAGGCTTTCCTATATGGCAGGGGCAGAAGGACTTGAACCCACGACCCATGGTTTTGGAGACCAGTACTCTACCAACTGAGCTATACCCCTGTACACAACATTAGCATTATACTAAATTTTCTGTTGTTTGTCAAGATGTTTTTCAAAAATTGTTTTTATTTTAAATTGTAAAATCAAGACAAACAACAAAAAATCACTAAAATTTCATTTTATTCGAAAAGAGGAGTTGAAAAATATCTCTCCGCCGTGTCTGGAAGAACGGTAACTACGGTTTTTCCCTTTCCAAGCTTTTTTGCAAGTTTCATAGCCGCCGCAACGTTAGTTCCGCTGCTTATACCGCACATTATTCCCTCTTTTGACGCAAGGTCCTTTGATGTTTGTATCGCTTCCTCATCTGTGATTATACACACGTCATCATATATGTTACAGTTAAGAATAGCGGGAATCAATCCGTCTCCTATTCCCATCTGAACGTGTGTTCCAATTGAACCGCCCGAAAGAATTGCGGCATTTTCGGGCTCTACCGCCCATATAGTCATATCGGGATTTTGGGCTTTTAAAGTTTCACCTATGCCTGTAATCGTTCCTCCCGTACCAATACCCGAGCAAAAGCCGTGTATTTCATATCCCACTTGATTGAGAATTTCTACACCTGTGCTTATACGCTGAATTTCGGGGTTAGCGAGATTCTCAAACTGCTGAGGAACAAACACGTTTTCGTTTTCCTTTTGCATCTTAAGCGCAAGATTGAGACACTCCTCTATACATGCGCCTATATTTCCGCTGTCGTGAACCAAAATAACTTCCGCTCCGTAGTGATTAACAAGCTTTCTTCTCTCCTCGCTTACTGAATCGGGCATAATTATCTTAACCTTATATCCCCTTACAGCGCCTACAAGAGCAAGACCGATTCCCTGATTTCCGCTTGTCGGCTCGACGATTACAGTATCGCTGTTTATCAACCCCTTACGTTCTGCGTCAAGTATCATATTATACGCGGTACGCGTTTTTATCGAGCCGCCTACGTTAAGGCCCTCAAATTTTACAAGAATCTCCGCGCTATCGGAATCTACTATATGTTGAAGCCGAATCATCGGCGTGTTACCCATTGCTTCTAAAATCGTATTATATACCACTATTACGTCTACCTTTCGACAAAACACTGTCAGGATATTTTACCATGTTATACGTGATTTGTCAATAATTTAATACTATAATTTTATTACTGCGCTGTTTTTTGAGAAGAAGCATATCCCCAGCTGCCGTCTGTTATAAAACCATTCCATGACAAAAAACGAATGCAGCGTTTGCTTTATGCAATACGCCGCATTCGTTTTTTATCTATTAATGCCGAATTTTTCGAGTAAAAAGGAAGGCCTATCCTGTCGAAATATCTTTTTACGTCCATAACTCAACTGTTTCTAATAAGCCTTATATAAAATTCAACGGTTTTTGCAACTGTGGATATAGGAATACGCTCGTTATTACCATGAATTAAACCGCGCTCCTCTTTTGTAAGAGCCATAGCTGAAAAGCGGTAGACCTTATCCGATATTTCTCCCCAATGACGGGAATCCGAGCATGCGAGCATAAGATATGGCGAAACGATAGCATCGCTCCAGGTCTCGACCGTTGCCTTACACAAGCGCTCCCAAGCCTCACCTTCCGTGACGGATACGCGGGATGGATTCATACCGTTTATCATTCGTATTTCAACTTTATCGTCTTTAATTTTGTTTCTGATGCGATTTATAACGCTTTCTGTTGTTTCACCCGGTATTATACGGTGGTTAGACACCATTTTTGCGTATGGTGGAATTACGTTCATTCCCTTCGAGCCTTCCATCTGTGTAAAGGCGATGGTCGTACGAACCAACGCGTTAAGCTCACCGCCTCCGCTTTTGGTTATAATATTCAATATCGGTGCGAAAAGCCAAAGATTTGCGAATATCAAACGGTATGCAAAGCCGGAATGTCTTGCAAGAGTATCAAACATTTTACGGGCAGGTGGCGTAATGCGAAATTTAAAAGGACTTCCTTCTATTTTCACACATGCCGATGAGAGTCGCCCAACCGGAGTATGCGCGGCAGGCGAAGAGGAATGTCCTCCGCCGCCCCTAACCGAATATTCTACGTTAAGCATACCTTTCTCAGCAACACCGATAAGCGCGCAAGGAGCTTTGACTCCCGGAAAAACGTTATTTACAACAGCTCCGCCTTCATCTACAACTATCCCCGGAACAATATTACGCTCTTTAAAAAGCTCAACAATATCTTTAGCTCCGTGACCGTTTACTTCCTCGTCTCCCCCAAATGCCATATATACATCGTTTTGCGGCACAAATCCTTCTTTAATTAGAGCTTCTGCCGCGGAAAGTATACCGTTAAGAGTTGCCTTAGTATCAAGCGCTCCTCTTCCCCATATGACGTCATTTTCAATTATTGCGTCGAAAGCTGGCTTTTCCCAAGCTTCCTCTAAAACACTGACAACGTCATAGTGAGCCATGAGCACTGTCGGTGCATCGCCTCTCTTTCCCTTCCACCTGAAAAGAAGCGCTCTGTCGCTTACCTCGTGAAACTCGCAAGCACTATACACGTTTGGAAAAAGAATTGGAAGAATATTCTTGAATTTATCAAATTCATTCTCATCTTCAAGCGATTTATCATTATTCGATACGGTTTTGCATTTTATCATTTCGCATAAAGAATGAACAGCTCTGTCCGTATCTGTATAAATTTCGTCAATTTTCTTGTCAACGCACTTTTCGGGCTTGAAAAGCAACGTTCGAATTAAAATCACCGCTATAAAAACGATAACAAGGCTTGAAATTATACATGCAGATATCATATGAAAACCTCTTTATTTTAAGAATCCGCGCTTATAAAGTATTCTTGAAAATACGAGTGTAAATACAACTCCTACGGGAACCATTATGCCTACGGTCGAAGTGTTTATTGCGGGAACAAACACAAACAAAATAAGCATAAGAATCACGGGAGCTATAGCTATTTTCCAATTTTTTGACACAAAAACTACTCCAAGTGCGCCAAAAAGCGCGGGAAGAAGCTGGTCGAAGGCGGGTTTAAGCACAGGATTTTTAAGAAGAGGTGTAAGAGGAATTATCAAAATTACACCAATAATAATGATAACTGTAGTAACTATCGAAGATACAGCGATAGAAATAGTCGATATTATTTCACCTTCCTCACTCTGCGCTTTAACGTCAGCCGCTTCGAGCGCGTTAAGCGCGCAAGGAAGCTTGAGATTTGATATATTTCCCGTAACAAACGAAAGATATGAGCCGCCGGCTCCAAGCATAGGTATATAAGTTATAGTCTCAACGACTCCCACAGCCCAATACATAGGCGCGGTAGCTAAAAGTCCGTATCCGACAGCTTCCCAATTTGGAAGAGCCTTAAATATCAAACCAACTACCACGGGAAACATCATAAGGATTATCATCATCGTGATGTTCCATATTCTTCCGTCGCGGTGAATAGAATCAAGATAAGAGTATTCTTTATTTTTCATCAAATTTCACCTCCGAGCAGCTTAGTAAACGGTATAGCGAGAGCCATTCCAATAACCATGCATATAGGCAGAGCGTAATCGTTAAGCCATTTCCATTTAAGCTTTTTTATAAGAAAACCGCATATGCACATCAAAATCGCGCTTGATAACATAACGAATACAGGAACAAGACCGGAAGTTGACGTATACTGCGCTGTTTCTATTACTCCGTCAGTCTCTTTTGAAACCGTAAATATTCCGTCTTTGGAAAGCCAGAGCCTTGAAACGTCAGAAAAAACGTAGCCAAGGAAAGCGGAAATCATTCCTATAAACAGCGAGCTTTGCAAAATATCAGCCCATCTTTTATCCTTATTTTCAAAGGATATAAGTCCCTTTTGCATTTTTTTAGCAATTAGCGGAACAAGCCATATCCCAACCATAATCGACATTGTCATAACTATAATTATCGTAAGATAATCAGAGGCAGACATATTTCCTGCAAGTTCAGCAAGAGTTTTTCCGAGACCGGATGCAGCGTTAGCGGCAGCTATAGCCTCATAAGAAAGCGAGCCTACAACGGAAAGTCTTAACCAAGGAAGAGCTATACCGAGCGAGTCGGAAAGCGCAAGGATTGTTATAACTATTGAAATTGCCGGAGCAACGGTAAATATAGCGGCTGATATAATCGTCTTTTTTATTTTTTTCATATCCATTCCGATTACTTTAGCGCGGCGCACGGATTTTATCAAAAAGTATAATGACTGCCCGATCACCGCTGCAATTATTACACCGACTATGACAAACAGCAATGGATGGTTTACACTGAACTTCATAAAATGTCCTACCTGTGAAATAACTTTTTAGTCTGATATCTCGGCTCGCACGAAAGATTAATGCCGAGTTTACGGAACGTACTCGAATCAACTTGTGATAATATAACCGTTGAATGAACTTCAGCATGCCTAAGCTCGCCTATAGCGTCAAGCGCACGCTTAGCGCTCTTGCTGTTTGCAGCCGAAACAGCTAATGCAATAAGTACCTCATCCGTATGTAAACGCGGGTTGTGATTGCCGAGATTAGCTGTTTTTAAATGCTGAATAGGCTCGAGAATCTCAGGCGAAATAATATCCGTCTCCTTATCAATTCCGGCAATTGCTTTAAGAGCGTTCAAGAGAACCGCGCTTGACGCGCCGAGAAGCGCTGAGGTTTTACCCGTAACGATTCTTCCGTCGTTTAACTCTATTGCCGCAGCGGGAGCGCCCGTCTCCTCTGCTTTATTCAGAGCTGCGTTTACACATTTGCGCTCTGCGCTTATGTCTATTGAGAGCTGCTGCATAAGTATCTCTATTTTCTGCACTTCAATGTCATTGGCCGCTCCCTGCCTTCTGTTGCAAAGAGCCGCGTAATAACGGCGTACTATTTCCTGCCTTGCCGCAGCGCAAACAGCCTCGTCATCATATATGCAAAATCCTGCCATATTAACGCCCATATCGGTGGGCGATTTGTACGGACATTCTCCGAGTATTCCTTTAAACATAGATCGAAGCACGGGAAAAACCTCTACGTCTCGGTTATAATTTACAGTTGTAACACCATATGCTTCAAGGTGAAAAGGATCTATCATATTAACGTCCGCAAGATCAGCGGTCGCCGCCTCATATGCGAGATTAACGGGATGAGATAACGGAACATTCCATATAGGAAACGTCTCGAATTTTGCATATCCCGATTTTCTACCCATTTTATTTTCATGATATATCTGAGAAAGGCAAGTTGCCATTTTACCAGATCCCGGACCTGGCGCTGTGACCACCACAAGAGATCTGGTTGTTTCGGCGTATTCATTCTTTCCGTAACCTTCGTCCGATACTATTAACGGTATATTATGAGGATATCCGTCTATATCATAATGCTTGTACACCTTTATACCGAGATTTTCAAGCTTCTGTTTAAACGCGTCAGCTACGGGATTCTGCTTATATCTTGTCATTACTACGGAACCGACGTAAAGTCCGTAGCCTCGGAAAGCATCAATAAGACGCAATACGTCAAGGTCGTATGTAATACCAAGATCGCCTCTGACTTTGTTTTTTTCTATATCAGCCGTGTTTATAGCTATTATAATCTCGGCTTCATCCTTAAGCTCTATAAGCATTTTTATTTTACTGTCCGGCGCAAATCCCGGAAGCACGCGTGACGCATGAAAATCGTCAAAAAGCTTTCCTCCAAATTCAAGATAAAGCTTTTCACCGAAAAGTTTTATTCTTTCCTTAATCTTCTGTGATTGAAGTTTGAGATATTTTTCGTTGTCAAAACCTTTAACTAACATGACTCTCTCCCAACTTTGAAATAATGTTATTATTTTATCACAATCTGACGATAAATTCAAGGCTTAATTTAAATTTAAATAAAATATTTTATATCAAATTGATTTTTTATGTTATAATATTGAAATATTCATTATTTCGTGCTAAAATAAATACAGCAAAGGAGATTCTCCTCACTTTTTAATACTCTAACCAAATCTTTCGCATTAAAAAACTCGGAGATAATAATTCTATGAACGACTATAACAATTTTGGATTTAAAGACAACAGTCAAGGCAATGAGCCCGATTATTACGCTATGTACGTAAACGAAAAAACGAAAGAAGCAAAGAGTGTTTTTTCAAGATACCATTTGTCGCTGTTTCTTTTCACTGTTATTTCATACGCTGTCATAATTGCCGCTGAATTTTTTTTAGCTTTATTTCTTGGAGAGGACGGATTTAATCGCATATTAAACAATGCTTACGCGCCGCTGATTTTCAACGTCGTTTCGATGTATCTTATAGCCTTCCCCGTCTTTGTGCTACTAATTAAAAATATGAAAATTGAAAAACGCGAAAAGAAGAAAATGAGCGCCGGGGAATTTCTCTCTCTCTTTCTTATAAGCGAAGCCCTAATGTTCATTGGAAACGTTATCGGACAGTTTCTTAATTCGATTATAGGAATATTTATAGGAAATGACGTAACGAATTCCATAGACGAGCTTATCAACAACTCTCCAATCTGGCTTGTTTTCCTCGTCACCGTTATAATCGCTCCCATCATAGAAGAGCTTATGTTCAGAAAATTTATGATTGACAGACTGTCAAGATACGGAGATTTGCTTGCTGTAATTATTTCCTCTGTGGGCTTTGGTCTTTTTCACGGCAATTTCTATCAATTTTTCTACGCGGCAATGCTCGGATTTATTCTCGGATACATATATACAAAGACCAGAAATGTAAAATACCCCATATTGATGCATATGATTATCAATTTTATGGGCTCTGTAGCCGTGCTTCCGATTATTGATATTTTAGATGAATTTATCGAAATGACAGCCATCTTGAATGAAGGCGGTCAAATTGATTACGGAGCTTTCATAAAAAATACTCTTGCAGTAGCATCCTACTCAATAATACAGTACGCTCTGTATATCGCCGGAGCAGCAATTCTGATAATTTATATCAAACGGAGACTATTCAAATTTGAGCATAAGTGCGAGTATTCTCTTCCAAAAGAACGGAGACTCGGCACAGTTATTCTTAACGTTGGTGTTATTTTATTTCTAATCTCGTCAATTGCGATATTCGGTTTAAATATTTTAAGTGAAGTATTAGTGAAGCCATGATTTACGAAAATCAATTAAGCACCGTGTATTCCGAAAAAATGGACAGAGTCTGCCCTTGGAATGAGTATCCGCGTCCAACTCTGAAAAGGGATTCCTTCATATGCCTTAACGGAGAGTGGGATTTTACCTATTCGGAATCCGACCCCATTGAATACAACGAAAAAATCCTCGTTCCTTTTCCACCTGAAAGCGCGCTTTCGGGCATTAAACGAGGACACAGTGACAAGGAAAAGCTTTTCTACAGAAGATATTTTTCAATTTCCGACGGATTAAATAAAGGAAAAATTATTCTTCACTTTGGCGCTGTAGATCAAACATGCGAGGTCCTTTTGAACGGTAGAAAAATCGGATGCCACGAGGGCGGATATCTCCCTTTTTCATTTGATATAACCGATTTTATTTCAGATGGCAAAAACGAGATAAAAGTAATAGCCGAAGATAAACTATCTAGTATATATCCGTACGGAAAGCAGAAGAAAAAAAGAGGCGGAATGTGGTACACTCCCGTAAGCGGAATATGGCAAACGGTTTGGATTGAAAGCCTTCCCGACCAAGCAATTGAATCAATTAAAATTACTCCGTCATTGGAATCTGCAAGAATAGAACTTGAAACAGAAGCGAAACATAAACGCCTGACGCTTTTGGATAGCGGAGATGTTTATGAATTCGAAGGAAACGAAATTATAGTAAAGCCTCAAAGACAAAAACACTGGACTCCTGAAAATCCCTATCTTTACCGCTTTAAAATCGAAACAGAACACGATACTGTTGAAAGCTATTTTGCTCTTCGTGAAATCAGCACGAAAAAAATCAACGGAATTTCAAGACTCTGTCTTAACGGCAAGCCCTACCTTTTCAACGGGTTGCTTGATCAAGGATATTTTCCTGACGGACTCTTTCTGCCCGCAACTAGCGAAGGCTTTGAAGACGATATAAAAAAAGCGAAAACGCTCGGATTTAATATGTTAAGGAAGCATATTAAAATAGAACCTGAAATATTCTATTACCTTTGCGATAAGCTTGGCATCGCTGTTTTTCAGGATATGGTAAACAACTCGGGATATTCTTTTATAAGAGATACGGCGCTCCCTACCGTCGGTATAAAAAGAATTCCCGATAAACTCTTCCACAGAAACCGCGCGTCAAGAGAATTTTTCAAAAAACATATGATGGAAACAATCAGTCATCTATATAACTATCCATCGGTTTTATACTATACGATTTTCAATGAAGGCTGGGGACAGTTTTGCGCGGATAATCTTTACAGGGAAGCAAAGGCGCAGGATATGACAAGAATTATCGACGCAACTTCCGGTTGGTTTTTCCAAAAGATGAGCGACGTTGACTCCCATCATATTTATTTCAAAAAGCTGAAAGTAAAAATCAACCCCGAAAGGCCTGCTGTCATAAGCGAATTCGGAGGTTACTCATACAGGTGCAAAGGGCATCTTTACGGAAAGAACAACTACGGATACAAGCTCTTTCAAAAGCCTGAGGATTTTGAAAACGCAGTTGCAAATTTATATCTTAGCGAAGCATTGCCGCTTATCAAGAATGGTGTTTCTGCCTTGGTTTATACCCAGATTTCCGACATCGAGGATGAAAACAACGGGTTTTTAACTTATGACAGACGGGTAATGAAAGTCAACCCCGAGCGACTCCAAAACACATCAAATATTTTAAAGGAAAGCATACAATGAAACTGCTCATAGCATCAGATATTCACGGAGATCTTGACAGTATAGAAAAGGTTCTCGCCGAATTCAAAAAAGAAGAGTGCGACAAACTCCTTCTGCTCGGAGATCTGCTGTATCACGGTCCGCGCAACGACCTGCCAAAAACTTACTCGCCAAAAGCTGTTATTGAACTTTTGAACGCCAACAAGGACGTTATATTATGCGTTCGCGGAAACTGCGATACCGAAGTTGACCAAATGGTTCTTGACTTCCCTATTCTTGCGGATTATTCTTGCGTTTTTACAGACGGACTTGAAATTTTTGCTACTCACGGACACCGCTACAACACTCAAACTCCTCCACCGTTAAGAAAAGGCGCAATACTTCTTCACGGTCATACACACGTGTTAAAATGCGAAGAATTTGGAGACGAAAATTTTTATCTCAACCCGGGCTCAGTTGCTCTTCCCAAAGAAAACAATCCCAGATCCTATATGGTATACGAAAACAGAACATTTACCGTTAAGGATTTTGAAGGAAATACTATTTTAACAAAGACATTTTAAAAAGACATTTTAATACGTAGCGAAAAACCTCCGCTTTGAATAAAATATGCGTAAAGCTTTTTATTCACGGAGGTTTTTATGATTAATGCGTATTATAACGGTGTTTTTTGTAATTTTTCGGATGTCAGAATTCCATTAACAGACAGATGCGTTTTTTTCGGCGACGGAATATACGATGCAGCAATTGGAAGATGCGGAAACATTTATCTTGAGAATGAACATCTCGACAGGTTTATAAATAACGCGAAAGCGCTGAATATTCCGTTAAATATGGAAAAAGAAACTCTTAGCGCTCTCTTGCGTCAGCTAATAAAGCATAGCGGATTAGACGAATATTTCATTTATCTTCAACTTACAAGATATTCAAAAGATCGCAATCACAGCTATGACGATACGCGCCTGTCAAATCTTCTTATAACTGTAAAAGAACACAAGCTTCCCGATTCCAATAGAATTTTATCTTTAATTACAGAAAATGACGTAAGACACAGCATATGCAATATAAAAACTTTAAATCTTCTCCCTGCAGTACTCGCATCAAAAAAAGCAGCACAAGCGGGATGCGACGAAGCCGTTTTTATAAGAGACGGAAAAATAACCGAATGTGCTCACTCAAATATATCCATAGTTAAAGACGGGACCCTGTTCACACATCCGAAAAGTTCTTATATTCTTCCGGGAATTACCCGCGAGAGAATGCTATACTTGTGCCGCAGGCTATTTATTCCCTACAAGGAAATCCCTTTCTCTTATGACGAACTTAAAGAAGCCGACTCGGTTCTTATTACAAGTACGACAAAGCTTTGTCTTTCAGCTAACCTTGTAGACGGATTTAGAGTAGGAAAAGGCAACGATGCCGTATCCGAAAGGCTAATTTATGCCCTAAAAAAAGACTTTTACGACAATCAATAAAAAGAATGTTAAAAATTTAGCAATTTTCGATAAAAGGTATTGAAATTTATAATTAATAATGCTATAATATAAAAGAT
>JAZQKG010000087.1:0-8016 GCA_045542035.1 Eubacteriales bacterium
ATGTCATAAATCAACTCCTTGGCTCACAGAACGACATGGCTACGATCCGACTTATAACGGAGATGATGAGGACACTGTAGTAATTAGTGCTGAGCTTCTTGAAAATGGTGATAAAACTAATGTATTAGGTGAAAAATGGACACTTTTAACACCCGAGAAAGAAAGTGATACCAACCCTTACAAATACGCAAGGGAGGAGTATATGCAAGAAATCAGTGTTTTCACAATAGAAATGCCTGATAACCCCGACGACACGCATATTGCTAATGTGGGATATGTAAATGAACAGATTTCTCTAACTGACGAAAAAATTGAAGAAGTAAAAAAACAGCGCACTAACGATATTAGTGAAATAAACACAAAAATTACCAGTGTAGAATCCCAGCACGATGCTGAAATCGGAGTATTAGATGAGAGAATGGATGCCGTAGAATCCAAACTCAACAATGTTACTAATGTTATGGACTTCCGCGGTGCTGTAGAGGATACGCCTGAAGACCTTTCAAACTACCAAAACGGTGACGTTATCGTTGTTACCAAGGGTGAGAATCGAGGAAAGGAATTCGTCTTATGTAATGGCAAATGGGTAGAACTTGGAGATACAAGCGCAGAGCATACATCCATAGAAGAGCTTCGAACCGGAAAGCAAGACAAGCTTCCCGAAAATGACGGTGGTTCTTCTCATCGTGTTTGGGTAACATCACCTTTAGGTTATACGGACGTGAATGGAAATAATAAACCCGGCTTTCAACTTTCGGAGTCACAATACAATGAATTGAAAAAAGAATTTCCCGATTATGTAAAAACACTCAACGGAAAATATTATTGGACTCACCCCTATTATTTAAAACGTATAGCGGGATTTGATGGAGAAGGAAAGAATTCTTCTAACGGTGAAATTGGAGTTGTTACAAAAGCTAACAGAGATACTAAAGTTGCCGAAGGAATTATATCAAAAACAGACGGAGCATATAACAATTATATAGAACACGATGAACCGACTAATCTGTCTATTGCCTGTCGTGATTCGGACGGACGATTGGTTATTGAGGACGGTAAAAAAGACTTCCACGCAGTAAACAAAAGGCAGCTTGATAAACAAATTAATGATGTTACTGAAAAAGTTAATGATGATATTAATAAACATTTTCCAAGAACATACGCAAAATTTTCAGGCATTGAGATGTATGGGTGGTGCAGAATAGCAACAGTTGCCGGAGCCGGTAAACCTGCATCAGGCATATTCAGAGTCACTTGCGGTCTTCAAAGCGGTGGTTTTTGGAGTGATATTATATTTATAGCAAGCCGAGCATTTACCGCAGAGGGAAAAATATTAATTTTAAATCATCAAAAATCGCATAACGGAGCGGCTATAGACAAAATACGAATGCGTTATACGAACAGCAGCGCAGAATCGCCTGTTTATATTGATGTTCATTGTATTGATAACGGAGATGATGAGGACACTGTAGTAATTAGTGCTGAGCTTCTTGAAAATGGTGATAAAACTAATGTATCAGGTGAAAAATGGACACTTTTAACACCCGAGAAAGAAAGTGATACCAACCCTTACCAATACGAAAGGGTTGAGGAGTATATGCAAGATTCTTTTTCAAAAGGACTTGGCATTCTTGGTGATGCGGTTGAATATCTGTTCGATCTTGTTTCTCAGCTTCACGAAGGTGTAGCAACCGACCCTTCTTTTGTTGAATGGCGGTCTAAGGTTGCTAAAATTTAAGAAAGGATTTTCAAAATGAAAAAAGGCAAAATTTTTATAACTTTAATTATAGGTATTATTATTGGAATTACAGCTGCGGCATTAGCCTATTTTATAACTGCCGGGAAGGTGGAATGGCGGGAGTATATTGAAGCTAAGTTAATACCGATTGCTGTGGCGGCAATAGGCGCGGTTGGTACTCTCTATATTGGAGCAGCTCCCGTACTGAATTTAGTTAAAACAGCAGCGGGTCATTTTATTAAGGCTTCCGAGAACGTATCTTTGACGGTGGAAAATGGAAAGAAGACGGATGCGACACTTGAAGGCTATGATAAAAAGATTACAGAGTTTGAAGAACAAATGAAATCCAATATCCGAGAATATCAGGAGAAAACCGATAAGACTATTTCCTCATTTATAGGAAGATTTGATTCTACAGATGAAATGCTACAAAAACTTGAGAAAATCACGAGCAGAATTGATGATATAATGCTACTTGGCTTTTGCAATATTGATGAGCTTGTAAAAAAAGGTTATGCCGCGGAAATTATGAAAGTAGGTGCAAGGAATGAAAAAAACACCGAATCTAAAGGTTAGGCTTGTTATCTTATACATATGGAGCTTTATAGCGTCAATCGCGCCCCTTTTAGTATGCTTTATCATTAATTGGAATAAATACACTAAGTCACCCGGCGATACCGTAAAGCTATGCGCAGGCGGAATTATTCTCGTTCTGTTTTTATTCTTGAAGGTCGTTGGAAAAATAAAAATGCCAAGGCGAATTGTGTTGTTCGGTGTAGTTTTTATTCTTGTATACTTATTACAGGCGATACTTAATGACCTTCTTATTCTAAGCGGTATGGCTCTTATGGGCGAGTTTCTTGATTGCCTGTTATTCCAAAGAGCAATAAAAGTCACAAAGGAAAATATTCTTGTAGGAAAAACCGCTGATGCGACAGCTACGCAGGTTGAACAAGTAATACAAAAATATATCGGGAGAATGTAATCAATGAACGATAAAGTAAAAGATTTCTTAAAACAAAGCATGGGCTACTTCATAGTAGCCTTTGTATGTATTATCTATATGTTGACTTCATACCTGACTATTGATAAAACAGGAAAAACACCGTCACAAATTATTGCGGACGGCGCTGTTGCGTTCTTTCTTGGCTTTTTTATCAATATAATGTTGGGCTTGCAAGGAATGATGATTGGAGATCGTGACGACAGGGTAAGAATGACCGCTGCGGAGCATGAAAAAGCTGTTCTTCGTATATCACCTTATATAGACAAGCTCGATGAATGGTGTGATTTAGAGAATAATAAAAACTATAAGATTCAGCGCACGAAAATTCTTGCCCGCGTCGGATTGAAGTATGAGGATTGCTTTGATAAAGACGGAGTTGCAATAGAATGGAAACCGGATGAGAAGAAACTTAAAAATAAGTTTTTAAGAATAGATGAACTAAAAAAACTGAAAGCCTATAAAACAGCGGTCAATCTTAAACTGACAGAGCTTTCTGCGGGAGAGTTGACGAGCGAAGGCGGCAAACAGGATGACCCATACTACTTTGGCAGAACAAAACCGCAGTATGAAACTCAGAGCGGATTAAAGGATTTGATATCAAAGATCGGTACTGCGCTTATTTTCGGTTATTACGGTGTGAGGCTCGTTGAGGGGTTTAGTTATGCCAAACTTATCTGGATGGGCTTACAGGTGGCAACATTCTTGATTACAGGCTTGATAAAGCTGTATAAAGACTACAACTATGTCACAGGTGAGTATCGAGGAAGAATGTTAAAGAAAACCGATAATTTATTAAAGTTTGAAAACTATATAAAATTAACTAAAAATTCGGAGGTTGAAAATGTCTAACAAATCTAACAAATATACATATAACGGTGAAAGCGATTTCTTGGAATGGTATAAAAACAACTACGATGGAAAAGACTATGACAAAAATATCGGATTTATCCGTCCGGACGGAATGAGCGATGCTGTATGGGATGCGGCAATGCTGCTTTATAACAGCTATACTCAGGGCCTTGGTGATAACGCTAAAAAAGAAGCTGCGATATCAAACACCAATAAGTATTATGACAGTCAAAAGAATTCGCTTCTCCAAAACTATTCAACGAATTTAAACGCGCTTGCTGAAAGCAAACAGCGTGCTCAGGAGAACGCAAGTATAACTTTAGATAAATTAAAAAAATATCTACCCACGCAGATGAAAATGCAAGGTCTTAGCGGTCTTGGCATTAGCGAATCCTCAGCCTTACAAGCATATAACAATTATATGAATGAGATGGGAGATATAACGGCAAATTATGACAAAAATAAAACAACTCTTGATACAGAAAAAACATCGGCTGAAAACAATTTAGAAAAGTATCGCATAGATGACCTCACAAAAATTAATACCGAGTATGACGGATATGAAAGAACTCGCTTGAAAGAGGGTGGGGATGCGGCATTGAAAGCATACAGTGACGGCGTAGAAACCGAACAGGGTAATAATTTTGCTGCGGCAAAGACCTATATAGAGTCATATTCGGGCACGGATGCGGGTGAGCTGGAGAAGTACATAACTGATACATATAGCGGAAAAGTTAGCGATTCTCAGCTTGAGAATCTTAAAGCGTTAGGTCGTTCACAGGTGATGAAAAACGTTGAAATTGCTAACAAAAAAGTGGCAGAGGAGAAGGATTTAGTGCTTGAATCCACAATTATTCCACAGCTCAATAAATTTGAAGCAAACGGCGAATGGGATAAAGCTCTGTCTTATCTTGACAAAAACAAAGACTACTTTACTAATCAAAGTGAGTATGAAGTTATGAGGAGCTCTTATATTGAAAAGGCATTTGAGAATATCATTTCACCTCAGTTATCGGAATATGAAAAACAAGGAAATTGGGAAGAAGCTTTGGCATATGTTGACAAAAACAAAGATTACTTTACTAATCCGAGTGAGTATGAAGCAAAGCGGAAGGAGCTTAACGATGCACACACACTTCAATTAATAACCTCGGGTGAACTTAGTTTTAATGCTCCGGGAGATACAGATAATGTTTATTTGGTAGAAAATCCTGCCGCTTCTAATACGACTGGCGATATTAATTTTATTACAGCACTTAAAGCTATTGGAATCAAAGGTCCTCAGGCTCATATACCGAATGGAACCACAATAGAATTCGATAATAAATTTGGCAATCACTATTGTCTATCTTATATCGACGGTGAGTGGTACAATTCAAAGAAATTTAAAATAAAAGAACATCACAAAAACAGAAGATATGGAACATCTTCTTCGGTTACAGCACAACCGGGTGCTACTTCGCATGGTTCACCAAAAGAATCGAACTTGGAAAACTATCTAAAATAGGAGAAATATAATGGCTACATATACGATAACCCCGGCTGAAAGGCGAGCAAGGGCAAGAGCTATAGTCGAAGCTCGGCGCAATAACACGCTATATAATTTATATAAGCAGCGACAGCCGACAGCGGTAGGCTACAAAAATACCGAGGTTGAAGAAAAAAAGGAAGAGAATGATAACTTCTTCGTACGTGGACTTGAAACCGTTGGCGACATTTTCGGAAACGTCGTTAGCGGCGCGGTCAAAGGTGTTGAAGGTATCGTAGACTTCGGCGCGGGAATTGTCGGCGGTGTAGGCGGTATTTTCTCCGACGATTTTCAGGATGACGTTCAAAGCTTTATTAAAAAGGATTACACCTCTGAATTTGTAGCAAATCCACTTAACGAGCTGTTTGATGATTCTTTTATTGACGATTTCAAATATGGCGGTATCATTGAAGGTGTAGCAAGCGGTATCGGGCAAATGCTCCCGGCGGTTGCTGTTACATTGGCTACGGGTGGAGCCGGTGCGCCTGCGGCAGTAGCACAAGCTGCAAGCCTTGCAACAACGGCAGTAAGCGCGGCGGGTAATGCCACTGAGAGCGCATATAAAGACGGCGCAGGCTACTACAAGGGATTGGGTTACGGCATAGCTTCCGGCGCGGTAGAAGCGGGAACGGAAAAGCTCTTCGGCGGAGGTACAAAAAATCTGTACGGAAAAGGTGCGCTTGATAACGTAGGCAAGGAGATTGCTGATACCGGTATAAAGAAGGTAGTTAAAGGTGCGCTTGAGGAAGGCGCCGAGGAAATAGTCGCGGAGCTTGCTAATCCCGCCCTTAAATCAATCTATAAAGGCAAGGATGCTTTCTCTGAATACGGAAGCAGTGACTATTGGAAGGGTGTAGGCGAAGCCGGTATTGTCGGCTCGCTTACCGGTCTTGCTTACAGCAATACAATAGGCTACGGTGTAGCTAAAATGACGGGACAGTATACCGGTAAAGCTTCAGATATAAACGACAGCCTTATTGCAATCGAGAATCAAAAGAAAAAGAAAAACAAGCTATGGTCTGACGGTCACGACTCGACGGTAAATGATGCCCGCATAGCAGAGAATGTCAAAGGTAATTATAAAAACATTGAAACGGTCCTCAAAAAAGCTAAGGACGCTAAAAGAGCGGAGCTTATAAAAGAATTTAGCTTAGAGGAAGCCTTTGAGGCAGACGGCAGTATGAAAGCCGATTTTGCCGCTTCTCTTGAATTAAATAATCAATCAGAGCAAATTTCAAGCCTTGATAAACGCTACGTAAGCCCCGACCTGCAAGGAAAAAGCCAAAAGGTCGCTGAGACTCTTACAAGCACCACAGAAGATCTCCGCAGGAAGTATATGGAGGCAAACGAGGTGAGCTATGAGCAAGCGGCAGAAGCAGTAAAAGAAGTAAAAGCTTTTAAGGGTGAGATGCCGGATAATGCTAAAAAGTCTTACTCTAAACTTAAAAAAGGCTTAAATTACCTGAATACCCTGAGCGGTAAAAGGGTTAACCTTGTAGTGACGGAAGCGCACGACAGCTTTAACGGCAGTCTGCTTGACGATACGATATACATTGGCGCGGATACCTTTGAAAGCGATACCTGGGCAGAAACCCTTGTACACGAATACACGCATTTTGCGGAAGGTACAAAAGAGTATCAGGAGCTTATGGATGCTTTGACAGGTGACAGTAAGCTCGTTGAAAAAACTCTGGCCGATATTTTCGAGAAAGCCGGCTACGGATTTGATAAGGATAAAACGCGCGAGCTCCTTAACAGGTACGAAAAGCTTCAAAATTCCAAAAACAAAACACCTAATATTGACTCTAACGAGGAAATAAGGTATAATAGAAAAAATGATTTTGTTGAAGGAGTCGAATCTAATGGAGAAGAAAATAGAATTGAACAAAGAGAACGAGAACATCGTGGAGCCACCTTCGATGGGCGTAGTGATAGATGGGGAAGTCTTTCCACTTCTACTAACGCCGAGAGAGTTCGAAGAATATCAGCAATCATTGAAGAGCGAAAAAGAGAAAGAATAAAAAGAAATTCTAAGAATATTTATTCACAAGCAAGAACTGAAACTCAAGAGATTTTATCTTGGCACGCAGAAAAAGAGAACATTAAGTTATATTTCATAGAGCCGAATGACAATATTAAGCTCTACGATTTTTATAACAACACACTTTATATTTATGAAACAGCTACAGAAAAAGAGTTTGTAGATATATTAAATATCGTTAAACCTATAAAACGCAATGTGGATTACAACAAAGTAGCTCACATTTCAAAAGAACGTTGGGATAAATTCTTGGAGTGGCGTCCGGATGCATATATTACAAGAATCCCTATTCAGCAATTTCTTGATATGACTACTGATAGCTATGTCACACAGCGACAAATTAATGCGTTTTCGAGCAAAATAAGCGAGAAGGTTGATGTTAATGATATCAAAAACACGTCAGGGGAATATATATACTTAGAAGTTGATTTGGCAAGCGGTTCTGTAGTTGGTCACGAAGGACGGCATAGAATGACAGCACTGCTCAACAACGGAAATGGTTACGCTGATGTATTTGTTATTTTTACCACCGAAACCGGAAACGAATTATACAGACATCTTGAAATAAATGGGCAGTACAACAATCAAACTTACTCTGTTAGTTTAGTTAAGGCCGATAGCAAACAGTTTAGTAGTTTAATAAATAAAATTAAAAATATTGACGACGGAAATATTCGCTACAACTTAAAATCTACTCAAAACGAATCAGAAACCAAAAGAGATACATCAAGCGTAAATGATACAGTTGACAACGAAGTTCTTGAAGAGCTAACGGAAGACGAGCTTAAATATATAAGGCTTTATAAGAGCGAGCTTGGAGCGCATCTGTCAGCCAATATGCTTGGAACAAGTCG